>DASZUZ010000211.1:0-6311 GCA_035547415.1 Bryobacteraceae bacterium
CGTATATCTCCATCAAGTTTCCCGTTCCGGATCCCGAGAGCGGCGCCGTGGCGGTGTGCGGTATCTCCACGGACATCACGGAACGGAAACGGCTGGAGGAAAAGATGCGGGAATCGGCGAAGCTGGAGAGCCTGGGAATCCTGGCGGGCGGCATCGCTCACGATTTCAATAACCTGCTCACCGGGATCCTCGGCTATGCGAGCCTTCTGACGATGGAGACGTCCGCGTCCGGCCGCGTGCGCCATCTTGCGGGCGAAATTATCTCCGGGGGCCAGCGAGCCGCGCAGCTGACCAATCAGATGCTTGCGTATGCAGGCAAAGGAAAGTTCATTGTCGAGGCTGTGGACATCAGCCGGCAGGCAGCCGAACTGGCGGACCTGCTGCGTGCCGCGCTGCCGAAGAACGTCCGGATCGTGCTCGATCTCGCGGACGACCTTCCGTGCGTCGAAGCGGACGCGAGCCAGTTGCAGCAGGTGATCATGAACCTGGTCATCAACGGCGCGGAGGCGATGTCGGGCCAGCATGGAACCGTCACGGTGCGCACTTGCCTGTGCGCGACGGAATCGCCGCGAAGCATGGGGCCGGATGAGCTTCCGCCCGGACGATACGTCGGGATCGCCGTGTCAGATACCGGATCGGGCATGGACGCATCCACCATGGCCCGGATTTTCGATCCGTTCTTTACCACGAAGTTCACGGGCCGCGGGCTGGGTCTCGCGGCGGTTCAGGGCATTGTGCGCTCGCACGGTGGCGGCATTTCCGTTACCAGCGCCCCGGGAAAGGGCACTACCTTCGAGGTCTGTCTGCCGGTTTCGGATGGCTCGTCGAGAGTCCCTCCCGTCGTCAGCGAGGGGAAGATCGCGACGCCGCCGGGTGAAGGTCTGGTCCTGGTGGTAGACGACGAGGAGATCGTTCGCAGTACTGTCAGCGTGATGCTCGCCCGATTCGGATATTCCATTCTGGAAGCGGCGGATGGCGCCGAGGCAATCCATGTATTCGAACAGCATGCGGATCGGATTCACGTGGTGTTGCTGGATATGATGATGCCCGTGATGAGCGGAGGCGAAGCGCTGGCGCGGTTGCGCGCGCGCAACGCCGCGGTTCCTGTGATCGCCATGAGCGGATACACGGAGGAAGAGGCGAAACGCCACTTTGGCGACGGCGTCTGCAGCTTTATTCAAAAGCCTTTCACCGTGCAGCGGCTGCACGCCGCGGTAGAGCCGGTTCTGGCGAAAGGCCGGCCCGCATCGGGGAACGCTCGGGAACCGGGCGGGCAGGGCTGAAACCGCCGCCGGGGCGGTATCCGCAGCCGCGACGCCTCGTCCATCGCTGACGAGAACGGTTCGCATTGACTGACGACCTGCCAGAGCAGGCCGCAGGATCAACATAGAGGCGGCTTCGGAATCGGCAGGAGGTATTGCCAGCCTGTCGTTCGGAATATTCCACCAGGACGCATGTCCGGCTGAAGCATTTCTTCTGCTCAGCCGATTCTTTACCGCCCCCCGCGAGGAAAAACCTAAAGGATCTCCGGTCGCTCGCCGATATGTTCTCTAGCGACAACCTGTCGCGGTGGCAGTGGTCCGTACCGCCGCCAGAACGATCACGAAAAGGATGGTCCGCATGGACTTATCGAAATTGAAGTCGCGGGGCTCAACAGTACTCGCCGCGCTGTTCGCGTTGACGATCGGCGGCGGCGCCATGCAGGCCGCCACCTTCTCACCGCCAACCCAGGTACAGTGACTCTCACCTGCAACACGGCAACGGGCGCCGGCAATCCCGCGAGTGTCGTCGTAAAACCGGCTACGGCGCTGACCGGATCCAATACAATTGCAGTCACGCTGGGATCGCTGTCCGGTGGCGTAGTCGTCACAGCGCCGGCGACCTCCACGCTTTCCACGGGCAATCAGGCGGCGGGGTTAGTTTACTCCGTCAGTCTGGCGGCGGGCTGCGTCGGCGTCAGCACGGGCGCCCAGACATTTCGGTTGAATGCCGGTGGCGTTGCCGATGTTACGGTGACTGTCAATACAACTCTGGTCGCATCCGCTTCGGGGCTCAACGTGTCGCCCAGTCCGGTGACGATTTCCTGCGTAAAGAACGGATCGGTGTATACGCCAGGGGCCGCGCAGACCGTTTCTGTGACGTCCATTGCGGCCGGCGGAACGCCGTTCACGGTGGACACTTCAACGAATCCGCCGCCGAACTGGCTTGCCGTGAATCCGACGAGCGGCGGGACGGCCGGGTCGAGTCACGTGACATTTACCGTGGCCGCGGCCGCCGGTTGCGGGGGCTTTGCCAACGGAACATCCAACAGCGGAACCATCCATCTCCTGGACGCGCCCGGACCCGACAAGCTCGTTCCCGTTACGCTTCAGATCGTCGGGCCTTCCCCGCTGACCGCCACGCCGAATCCCGCATCCCTGACCTATGTGAAGGGATCCGGCAACGCCGGCCACGTGGATGTGAATATCACTTCCGCGGCAGCCCCTCGCCCTTCTTCGCCGTGGACACATCGAGCCTGCCCATCTGGCTGACCGTCGATTCCACGACGGGCACGGTTCCCAGGAGTTTGCGATTCACCTCGACCAACGTGGGCGATTCGCTGGCCCCGGGCACTTACAACGCTATGGTTCGGTTAAAGGTATCTGGTTATGGCGATCTTCCGATACCGATTAGTCTTCTTCTTGTTACCAATAAAGCTCCGAAACTGACTGTCTCCGAGGGAACGACGCGCAATCTTTCGTGGACGATCGGCCAGCCCATTCCCACGCCGTTGATCACGGCCGTTTCGACCGATTCGCCGATCTCCTACAGCGTCACGACGGGGGGCACGCTGGCTCCCATCATCAGCCCCAGTCAACTGAATGGACTCGCATACAGCTTCGGCACGCCGATCAGCGTCAGTTTCAACCCGCTCATTTTCGCCGCCGCTCAACCAGGCGCGGTTCTGACCGGGACGGTAACGCTGACGTGGGGCAGCCCTGTCTCGACGATTGTGGTCACATTCAACATCACGGTTCTATCGCCCGGCGCGACAGTAACGGGTGTGACGCCCGCGAGTCTGCCGACCGCTTCGTCCGGCCAGACGTTCTCCGTTGTGCTTACGGGAACCGGCTTCGTTCCGGGTTCGGATATCAACCAGAAGACCAAAGTCGGGATCGTGGTGAACGGGGCCATCGTTCCGGATACGAACATCTCAGCCAACGTCGTGAATCCATCGAATATCATCCTCACGATTACGGTACCCGCGACCGCCGATCCGAATCTTCCTTTCTCGCCGAGCGGCGCCGGTGGAACGGTGAGTCTCGGCGTCTGCAATCCGGTCGGCGGTACGTGCAGTATTCCCACGGGCACGGCGACTCTGTCGATCGGTTCGAATCCGATTATCCAGGCGATCACGAGTTCTTCCGCTTTGCTGCAGGTTTCGCCGCCCGCGTTGCCGACAATTGCTCCCTACGACATGCTCAGCATATTCGGCGCGAACTTCTGCTCGTCGGGCAACACGGGATGCAGCAGCACGCAGGTTCTGTACGGCGCCCCAGACCCCGTCACGTTGAGCTACCCCCTCAGTCTCAGCCCGGATTCTGCGGGCGCCGGTCAGAGGCTGCTCAGCGTGACGTTTCAGACTCACGGCTCAAGCCCGTCCGTGATCGCAAGCGCGCCGCTTCTGTTTGCCACCAACGGTCAGATCAATCTGGTGGTCCCGGGCGCCGTCGCGGCGCAGATCGGCAGTACGGTCGATATCGTCGTGAACTTCGGTTACGGTTCGGGCGCCACACTGAAGAGCAGCGCCCCCTTTACAGTCAACGTCGCGGCGAGGGCACGAGTCCCTACCGCTACGCGGTCACGTCCGGCCTTCTCCCGTCTGGCCTGACGTTGAATGCCGCTACGGGTGCGATCTCCGGCACTCCGGCGGCGAATACGGCGGGATCGTATGTCGTCACCGTGACCGCGACGGACTCGGCCAACGTACCGGTAAAGGGATCGGCTACATTCACGCTGATCGTCGCGGGCGGCCTGTTCATGACGAGTTCCGGCTCCGCTCCATACCATGCGACCTTCGGGACGGCCAGCGCGGCGCAGACCGCGGCGCTGGCAACCGGCGGAACTTACCCCTACACCTACGCAATCACCTCGCCCGCGTCGTTGCCTGCGGGCCTTACCGTCAACCCGACCAGCGGTGTTGTCGGAACCTCCGCTCTGACGCCTGCCGGTACGTACCACGTCACCGTAACGGCTACGGATTCAACGAGTGGTACGCCGCTGACCGGGTCGATTACCTTCGACATCGTGGTCGCCCTGCAGGTGAGCAGGACGAATCCGGTTGCGGTGACGGCTGGTTCCGCCGGAACAATTACGACTGTGTCGGCGACAGGTAACACAGGTACTGTCACATACGCGCTCGACGCCGCTACCGCGGCTCTGGGATGGGTCACCCTCAATTCCTCCACCGGTGTAGTGGCCGTGACGACCGGCTCTGTCTCGGGAACGAAGAGCATCACGGTTACCGCGACCGATGGTACGACCCCGGCCAATGCGACCGCGGCCGGAACAGGAAGCGTGACCTTCACCATGACGATCAACTGATCCGGATTCGGAAGAACGCGATCGTGCGGCGCGGCGGGAGCCACAACTCCCGCCGCGCCTGTTTGTCAGGCCACGAGCCAACTTATGTCGTGATACGATATAAATTGTGAACGGAGATTTAAACCCCGAGCAGTACCGGGATCTTGCCGAGTTTCGCCGCCAGATCCGCAGGTTCCTCCACTTCAGCGAATCGACGGCGAAAGAGCATGGGCTGGAAGCGCAGCAGCACCAGTTGCTGCTGGCAGTGCAGGGATTGCCGGACGGCGTGAAGCCGACCATTCGCGAATTGGCGGGCCGCCTTTTTATCCAGCACCATAGTGCCGTGGAACTCATCAATCGGCTGGAATCGACTGGCGCGGTCGAGAGGGTTCCGGGGAAGGAGGACCGGCGTGAAGTCTGGATTCGCCTGACCTCCGCGGGGCGGGGAAAGCTGCGAAAGCTCGCCGTGATGCACAAGGATGAGCTCGAAAGAACGGGCCCGGAGCTTGCCTCCGCGCTGAACTCGGTTCTGCTTCATTCCAGGGTGGTGGCGTCGTGAGCGGACACAAAGGCGTTTTCGAAGAAGTCGGCGATTTTACCGCGACCCCGCGGATGATTCTGATCTCGGTCATCGCGATCGTCATCGGTTTGGTGAGTACCTGCGTCGCATGGGTCCTGCTGCGGCTGATCGGACTGTTTACAAATCTTTTCTACTTCGGGCGCATCAGCGCGGAGATGGTTTCCCCCGCGGGGAATCACCTGGGATGGCTCGCTGTTTTTGTGCCGGTCGTGGGCGGACTGATCGTCGGCCTGATGGCCCGGTATGGGTCCGAACGCATTCGCGGCCACGGTATTCCGGAAGCGCTTGAGTCCATTCTGTTGAACGGCAGCAAGGTCCAGCCGCGCCTGGCGATCCTGAAGCCGATCTCGTCGGCGATCGCCATCGGCTCCGGCGGTCCGTTCGGCGCGGAAGGTCCGATCATCATGACGGGCGGCGCCATCGGTTCGATCATCGCCCAGTTCTTCAAGCTGACGAGTGCCGAAAGAAAGACCCTGCTGGTCGCTGGCGCCGCGGCCGGCATGTCGGCGACCTTCGCCGCGCCGGTTGCATCCGCAATTCTCGCCATCGAGCTTCTGCTCTTCGAACTGAAGCCCCGGAGCGCGGTACCTGTCGCTCTCGCCGCCGCCGCGGCCGGTGCGGGTCGGCGCTACATCCTCGGCCTCGGGCCATTATTCCCGGTTCCGCATCACAACATCCTGATCGGGCCCATGGGGCTGCTCGGCTGCGCGCTTGCCGGATTGCTCGCCGGATCCCTGGCGGCCCTGCTTACAAAAGGCATGTATGCCGCGGACGATCTCTTCCGGAAACTGCCGATTCACTGGATGTGGTGGCCGGCGATCGGCGGCATCGCGGTAGGCCTTGGCGGTCTGATCTTTCCCCAGGCGCTGGGCGTCGGCTACGACACGATCGGCGCGATGCTGCAGGGCGATGTTCCGCGCACCATTATCGCGGGCGTTCTCCTCGTAAAGTCGGCGATCTGGATCCTGTCGCTCGGTTCGGGAACCTCGGGCGGCGTGCTTGCGCCTTTGCTCATGATGGGCGCGGCGCTGGGCGGCATTGAAGCGATGTTTCTGCCCAATCTCGGAGCCGGCTTCTGGCCTCTCGTCAGCATGGCCGCGGTGCTCGCCGGGACCATGGGCGCGCCTCTGACGGGTATCATCTTCGCGCTCGAACTGACGCACGACAT
>DASZUZ010000212.1:0-4728 GCA_035547415.1 Bryobacteraceae bacterium
CGACGTGAACGTATCCGAGTGGGATTGTACGGTCGAAGGAGAGGAGCACGCGCTGCGTCTCGGCCTCCGCTACGTGCGCGGGCTGAGGGCGGAGTCCGGGCTGGCGATTGCGGCCGCGAAGCCGTTTCGCGATGTGGACGACCTCGCTCGCCGCGTGCCCCGCGTGCGAAAGAACGAGATCGAGATGCTGGCCGGTGTCGGAGCGCTCGCAAAACTGGAAACAGCGCACCGGCGTGACGCGTTATGGAAGGCGGGACGCGCCGGGAGGCCGGTCGGACCTCTGCTCGAAGATGTGCCCGAGACAGCCCCCGAAGCGCCGCTGGAGCGCATGACCACTTTCGAGCGCCTCGCCGCCGACTACCACGGGACCAGCATGACCATCGGGCGTCACCCCATGCACTTCCGGCGCGAAGAACTGAATCGCATGGGCGTCACGCCTGCCCGCGCGCTCGCCAACCTGCGAAATGGCCGCTCCGTTCGCGTGGCGGGCTGCGTCATCGTCCGGCAGCGGCCGGGGACGGCGAAGGGCATTGTCTTCATCAGTCTTGAAGACGAAACCGGAATCTTTAACGTGGTCGTGATGCCGGATCTCTTCGATCGGTACCGGCTCACGATCGTCACCGAACCTTATCTGTTGATTGAGGGGAAAGTACAGAATGTGGATGGCGTGATTCATGTGCTGGCGCGGCGGTTCGAACGAATCGAGCCCGCCGCGCCGGCCATGAGTTCACATGACTTCAAGTAAGGGGTTACCGCTGCAGCAGTTCGTAGTGTGGCCGGGGTACCGAAACCGGCACCACTCCCTGCGTGGTCTTGTAGTTCGTCGGACGCAGCCAGTTCCCGAAGGTAATGCCGAAGACGACGCGGTCATCGCCTCTCAGATTCGAGAATGTCGTATTCTCGTCCGCCTCGACGAAGAACCGCAGATCGTTCGAGACCGAATATCCCAGTTTGATGAAGGCGGCCGGAAGGTGCTGGGCAGCCGGATTGTAACGCTTCTTGAACGCAATACTGGTCTCGAGATCCCAATGGTCGCCGAGCCCCGCCATTGCATGGATGCCGACCTGGTCTTCATAGCGCAGATAGGCGGCCGTCCCCGGAGTCAGGCCGAATAATCCTGGGTAGGGAGCCGACCCCGCCGGCGTTGTTCCCAGATTGGCGTACTCCCGGAAACCCTTTGCGCCGAAAATGCCGATGGATCCGCCGCGGAGAATGAAGTCCATCGTCAGGACGCCCGCGCCCATTAACGCGCCGCTCTGGTAAGCGTTGAACGACGCATAATCGAATTGCGCGAATGCCCCTAATTGCACGAGATCGAAGCGGTTCACCAGACCGATATCGAAAATGCCGTCCGTCAGCCCGTCGCGCCGCGCGGCGTTCTTCCGGAAGTAGACCCAGTCGCCATCGACCTGCAGTCCGTGCGTACCCGGCTGATCCGGAGTTCTGCCGTTTCCGAAGGGAATCAGCGCGCTTCCGAAAACATCCGCGCTGAAGATGCCCGTCTTACCCGTTCCGTGAATCGACCCGTTGGCGAACGTGGGCCCGAGATCGTAGCCGATCAGCCCGTACTTGCGGTTGCGAAGCGCGGACTGAGTCAGTGCATAATCGGCCGCCCGGGTCGCTTCGGTTCGCGCGATCTGGGTGGTCTGTTCGGCGGTCAATGGCGCCGGACGTCGAACGAGTTCCTGCGTGTCGTTGTGAATCGCGCCCGTATCCTGCCGGATCGACGCTGTATCCTGCCGGATGGCTCCAGTGTCTCCCTGGAGAGATTTGACCTGTGCTTCCAGGTCCTGCAACTGACTTAGTATGTTATCGATTTTTCCGAGCTGGCCGCGGGCGTACTTCTCGAAATCGTTCACCGCCGCCGAGAGCGTGCCATCTCCGATCACCGTGCCGTCCGGAGCGGTCACCGTAATAACAACTCTCCTGTTCATGTACCGGGCATTCGAATTCCGGCTGTTCACTTCGAGATTTCGTTTTCCGTCGCCGCGCGTCTGAACCTGATTGGCGCCCGCGCCATAATGCTGCAGAAATTGAGCAACCGCGTTGGCGCGGCGCAGCGAAAGCTGGTCGTTGTAACGATTGGAACCAACCTGGTCGGCATTACCGACAATCATTACTTTGTAATCCGGATGTTGTTTCAGCAAATCCGCCAGTCGCAGCATCGCTGGAAAACCATCCACAATTACCGCCTGATTGAACTCGAAATTGACCTCTTCCCAATCTGTCGGCTTAGCGCGCGTGTCC
Organism: Bryobacteraceae bacterium; assembly: GCA_035547415.1. Taxonomy (GTDB): domain Bacteria; phylum Acidobacteriota; class Terriglobia; order Bryobacterales; family Bryobacteraceae; genus BOG-234. Next base: position 2,248 of record DASZUZ010000212.1, read on the forward strand.
ATGCCCTGCGCGTACAGAAACTGGCCAAACATAGCCAGGGCTACAAGCGCCGGCAGCGTTTTCTTCATCTGATACTCCTCTCCATTTATTGCGATCCGTTCGTCCGAACAGATCGGCGAAAACCAGACCTACCGACCAATGTAATTAACTGGCGGAGAGGAGTCTTACTGCGATCTGTGCGAAGCGTGGCATTACCGGGTTAATCTCTGCGAATTCGAGTACAATCGACCTTTGCAGGCGCCGGCGAGTGGCGTAATATCAGGTATTACACCGGACATAAATACGCTTCAGACTCCAATTAACCCTGCGGCGCCGCCCGAAAAAAGCCGTACCGTAACATGGAATCGTGGTCATCGTCGGAGCGGGAATTATCGGTCTCTCGTGCGCCTGGAGACTTGCCCGGCGCGGGCATGCTGTCACCGTGTTTGACGCAAGGGAAGCTGCCTCCGAAGCGAGTTGGGCCGGCGCGGGCATGCTCGCGCCCGGCGGAGAAATCGATCGGGATTCCGCTATTGCCGATATGGCGCTCAGGAGCATCGCCCAATACCCCGATTTTGTCGCGGAGCTCGAACAGGATTCCGGCGCCACGATCGATTTCCAGCGCAATGGAGCCATCGAACTCGCATCCACCGCAGCGGAAGCGGAAGCCCTGAAACAACGCGCCGCGTGGCAGTCCTCGATTGGCATCGCCTCCGAGGCGTGCGAGTTCAGCGGACGCCCCGCGCGCTTTTATCCGGGCGATGCCATCGTCGACCCGCGCGACGTCACACAGGCGCTCGGAATCGTCTGCCGGCGCCTCGGCGTGACCGTCCGCGAAAACGAGCCGGTCCTGAACATCGCCGCCGACGGTCGGAGCGTCCGCACGCCCGGCGGCGAGTATGCCGACGACGGGGTGCTCATCGCCGCCGGCGCCTGGAGTTCGACCCTCTACGGCGGACTTCCGCGAACCATGCCGGTACGCGGTCATCTGATCGGCTACCCCGCGGCGCCGGGAACTCTCGGGACCATCCTGCGGCATGGCCATACCTACCTGCTGCAGCGGCGCTCGGGGTTGCTGATCGCGGGCGCGACCACCGAGCACGCCGGCTTCGATCGCGGCATCGATCGTGCGGCCGCCGCGGGTATCCACAACCGGGCTTCGGCGCTCCTGCCGCAATTACGTTCCTTCCCGGATTACTGCGCCTGGAACGGCTTTCGCCCGGGAATCGAATCGGACCGCCCTGCGATCGGCCGCATCCCCGGAACGTCGGTGTGGACAGCCTTCGGGCACTACCGCAATGGCATCCTGCTGGCGCCGGAGACGGCTCGCCTGATTGCGGAGTCCATGGCCTGAACGCGTGCCGCTTATCCGGTCCAGCGCGGAAACGGGTTCCCCGGGGCCTTCCGGCATTCTTCCATCAGTTCCGCGATACGCTTCCGGCGCTTCAGCAGCGCTTCAAGGACACGATCCAGCGCGCCATCTTCGCCCTCGGTCCATTCCGGTGGAATCTTCTTCAGCGCGCGATCGAGGATCTCGGGCGGGAAGTGGAGAACCCGGTGCAACCACGGCCCGAAATCGTCGAGCGATTTCACATCTGCATAAACGCTGCGCCGGGGATATAACCCCGTGATGGCCGAATCCGGCAGATCCCAATGTGGTCCGTTGAACACGAAGCCGTGATCGATCATGAGCGCGACAAACCCCAGCTTGCGCGGTGGCGCGCCCGGATGCGCCAGCCAGTCCTTCAGCTGGGCCCGGAAGAACACGCACTGGCGGCCGTCGGCATTGGCGAGCCATCGATCGAAGACCAGCACGGCGCGGAACTGTTCCGCATTGGCAACCTGATGCAGCAGGGCGTCCGGAATGAAATCGTAAGTGGCCATCAGTTCCGGATTGCCGGGATGCCGCGAACCGAAGTGCCATCCCGGCTCCACGGCGATCCGTCGCGTGCCCGCCTGAATGTAGACATCGGGATTCGCCTGGAGAAAGTCATCGGAGACGCGCACGATCTGGTACTCGGGCGAAGCGATCTGCAGATGCGCGAGGATCTCCGCCGCGATCAGCTCATTGACGAGAATGCGACGATGCTGAGGGTTGTTCTGAAACTTGACGATATAGAAACGCCCGTCTTCACCTTCAATGAGGTGCGCCTGCGCGCCTCCCCTCATCTTGCGGATGAAGCGGCGCCCGTTGACGGGCATGATCGCGGGAGAAGGGCCGACCGGGAAGATCGGCCCGCCGTACTAACGCCGCTTCTTCGCGGCTTTCTTTGCCGGAGCTTTCTTTGCGGCAACCTTCTTTGCTGGAGCTTTTTTGGCGGGAGCTTTCTTCGCCGCTTTTTTGGGCGCCGCCTTCTTCACGGCTGCCTTCGCTGGCGCAGCCTTCTTCACAGCCTTCTTCGCCGCCGCCTTCGTGACCGGAGCTTTTTTCACCGCGGCTTTCTTCACCGTGGCTTTCTTCGCCGCGGCCTTCTTGGCCGGAGCTTTCTTCGCGGCAGTCTT
>DASZUZ010000213.1:0-4744 GCA_035547415.1 Bryobacteraceae bacterium
CATCGCGATTTTGGCGACGCCGAAAAACTTCGTTTCTTTCAGGGCTTCGAAGAGCAGCGCATAAGGCTTTTCGCCGCCTTCGTCCGGGGCCATGTAATAAGAGCTTTCGAGAAAGACCGGATCGACGTCGGCGGCTTTCACGAATTCCTGGATCTCCATGACCTTCGCGGTCTTCGGGGCTACCTTCTTAATCTCTTCGTCGTCAATGACGACGTACTTGCCCTTTTCGTATTCATAGCCTTTGACAATCTCCGTACGGGGGATCGGCTTGTCCTCGGCCTGGCAGTAGATGACCTGTTTGATGCGCGAGTTATCTTCTTTGTGAAGCTGGTTGAAGCTGATGCTTTCACTGCGCGCAGCCGTGAAAAGACGTACGGGGAACGAAACGAGACCGAACGTCAGATGACCCTTCCAGATGCTAGTCGCCATATCCCACCTCTGAACGTGTCCTCATAGAGCTATAACATGGAAGCAGGAACATTTCCAACAATTTATGTCCTTGCAGGAATACGTCCGAAAGCGCGATTTCAAGCAGACGCCGGAGCCAGCGCCGGGAAAACCGGTGAAAAGCGATACGCATTCGGGCCGGTTCTTTATCCAGAGGCATAACGCGACGAGGCTCCATTACGATTTCCGGCTGGAGATCGACGGGACTCTGAAGTCGTGGGCGATTCCGAAAGGACCGTCGCTCGATCCCACCACGAAGCATCTGGCGGCCATGGTCGAAGACCATCCGCTCGACTACGGCGACTTCGAGGGCAACATTCCGAAAGGCCAGTATGGCGGGGGCAGCGTGATGCTGTGGGACCGCGGAACGTTCGAACTGATCGGGGAAGAAGACGGGATGGCCCAGATCGCCCGCGGCGATCTGAAGTTCCGGCTGCACGGCGAAAAGCTGAGCGGCACGTGGGCGCTGGTCCACATGAAGAACCGGGGCAAGGGCAACGAATGGCTCATCATCAAGAAAAAAGACGAGGCGGCGCAGACCGGGTTCGATATCGAGCAACTGGCGTACAGCGTGAAGACCGGACGGACGCAGGAAGAGATTGCGGCGGATCTGCCGGCGCACACGAAGAAGGCCGCCGCTAAAAAAAAAGTTCACGCGCAGATCCCTCCCGATTGACCGGCGCGGTGAAGGCCGCGATGCCCGGATTCTTCGCTCCCATGGGCGCGAATATCGCCGAGCGCCTTCCCAAAGGTCCCGAGTGGATCTACGAGATCAAATGGGACGGCGTGCGCGGGCTGGCGTATATCGCCAACAAAACGCTGACGATTTATACGCGAAATAACAACCGATGCGAGCGGCAATATCCGGAATTGCAGGTTTTGCCGCACTATATCGAAGCCGAGCAGGCGATTATCGACGGCGAAATCGTGGCGCTGGACGCGAAGGGCATTTCGAAGTTCGGGCTGATTCAGCCGCGCATCCACAGCCAGGACGCGAACGCGGTGGCGAAGATGGCGGAGAAGAACCCGGTCCATTACTATGCTTTCGATCTGCTGTATCTGGACGGGTACGATCTGCGGCGCGTCCCGCTGATCGAGCGGAAGAAGGCGCTGGCAGCAATCCTGAAACCCTTTCCTTTGCTGCGGATTTCCGAGCATTTCACCAATGACGGCGAGCAGTTGCTGGAGGCCGCCCGTCAGACCGGGTTGGAAGGGCTGGTGGCGAAATGCGCGACGAGTTTCTACGAATCGAAACGAAGCCGCGACTGGCTGAAGCTGAAGCTGACGTCCGAGCAGGAGTTTGTGATCGCGGGCTATACGCCCGGTGAGCGCGATACGTTCGGGTCGCTCGCGCTGGCGTATCACGATGAAGACGGCAAACTGGCGTACGCGGGAAACGTCGGGACCGGGTTCAACGAGCAGACGCTGAACGATCTGTGGGGGCGGCTGCAACAGCTGAAGACCGATAAAAAGCCGCTGGATCGCGGTGACAAGATCCCGAAGGGCACGGTCTGGGTGGTGCCGGAACTGGTGGCGCAGGTGAAGTTCGCGAACTGGACCGACGAGGGACGGCTGCGCGCTCCGGTGTACCTGGGGCTGCGTAACGACAAGCCGGCTGTCGAGGTGACGCGCGACGTCAAATTCACCAATATCGACAAGATCTACTACCCGGAAGACGGCTTTACGAAGGGGGATCTGCTGCGATATTACGACACGGTCGCGCCGCTGCTGTTGCCGCATCTGAAAGACCGGCCGCTTTCGCTCAAGCGGTATCCGAACGGGATTCACGAGCCGTTTTTCTTTCAGAAGAACACGCCGGAGAATTATCCGGCCTGGCTGCGGACGGAGACGATCGACGGCATTCGGTACGTGCTGGTGGAAGACAAGGCGAGCCTGCTGTATCTGACGAATCTGGGGTGTATCGACCAGAACCCGTGGATGAGCCGCGTGGGGTCGCTGGACAAGCCGGATTACATCCTGATCGATCTGGACCCTGTGCAATGCGAGTTCGGGAAGGTGGTGGAGGCCGCGCTGCTGGTGAAAGAGAAGCTGGACGCGATCGGTCTGGTCGGGTATCCGAAAACGACGGGCGGCGACGGCATGCATATCTTCGTACCGGTCGAGCCGGTTTACGGGTACGACCAGGCTCGGGCGTTCGCCGAAGTGATTGCGCGATTGCTGGCGGCGGAGCGACCCGACCTTTTTACGACGCCGCGAGCGGTCGAGAAGCGCGAGAAGAACCGGGTCTATTTCGACTGGATGCAGATGTCGGAGAGCAAGACGATCTCGGCTCCCTATGTGGCGCGGGCATACACCGGCGCTCCCGTTTCGACGCCTCTGCAGTGGGAGGAGGTCACGGATCAACTGCACCCCTCGAACTTCGATATCGAGAACGGGCCAGAGCGGTTCGCGCGCCTCGGCGATCTGTTCGAAGGCGTGCTGAAGCGGCCGCAACGCCTCGAAAAGGCGTTCGGCAAGCTGGAAAAGCTGGTCACAGCGGGCGGACGCCTCCGGCGATAACAGTTTCGACGCCGTTCGCGGTGTCGAGCAGGAGAAAGCCGTTCGGGTCGAGGCCGGCGGTAATGCCGGTGAGTCGTTCGTCGACGATCACGGACTTGCCGCGCACGTAGCTCGAGCGCTGTTCGAAGCGGCGGAGAACTTCCTCTTTTGGGAGAGCCGCGTAACGGAGGGATTCGGCGATGACGCGCGTGAGAAGGGCTTCACGATCGTGCGCGTGACCGGTTTCGAGTTTGAGCGATGTGGCGATCTGCTTCAGATCGTCCGGGAAGGCGGAGTGGTTGACGTTGACGCCGATGCCGGCGATGAGGGCGCCGGATTCGGACTGGACCATGATGCCGGCGAGTTTGCGCTCGTTAAGCATGACGTCATTCGGCCAGCGAAGGTCGGTCGAGACCTGGGCGAGGTCGTTGACGGCCTGCTGGACGGCGAGGCCGAGGGCCATGGTCAGGGCGGGCGTGGCGGCGGGGAGGCGGAGGATGAGCGAGAGGTAGAGTCCGGCGTCCGGTTCCGAGTGCCAGGAGTGGCCGTGGCGCCCGATGCCGGCGGTTTGCCGGTCGGCTACAACCGCCGTTCCGTGAGGGGCGCCCTGAGCCGCAAGAGCGGCGGCGTCCCTCATGGTGGACGGCGTCGACTGGAGCCGGTGAATCATCGGTCCGGCTGTTCGAGGGTCAGCCGGAACGAGATATCCATGGCCCGGGCGGAGTGGGTGATGGCTCCGACGGAGACGAAGTCGGCGCCGGTTTCGGCGTAGTCGCGAACGGTTTCGAGATTGATGCCGCCGGAGAGTTCGATCTTCGCGCGGCCGTTGACGAGACGCACCCATTCTTCGGCCTGCTGCGGGGAGAGATTGTCGAGCAGCAGGTGACCGGCTCCGCAGGCCAGGGCTTCGTTCAATTCTTCCAGGGTGCGGACTTCGATTTCGATGGGGAGGCCGGATTTGCGGGTGTTTTCGATGGCCTGGCGGACGCCTCCCGCGGCGGCGATGTGGTTGTTTTTGATCAGCACCGCGTCGTAAAGGCCCATTCGGTGGTTGGTGACGCCTCCAGCGGCGGCGGCGGCTTTTTCGAGGGCGCGGAGGCCGGGGGTTGTCTTGCGAGTGTCGAGGACGCGGCAGTTGGTGCCTTCGACCATGGCGGCGTACCGGCCGGCGAGGGTGGCGACTCCGGAGAGCCGCTGGAGGAAGTTGAGCGCGACGCGCTCGCATTCGAGAAGGGTGCGGGCGGCGCCGGAGACGTTGGCGATGCGGTCGCCTTCCCGGAGGTGGTCTCCGTCGTGGTGGAGAAGTTCGAGCCGGGCTCCTCCGCGCTCGTTGTAGATGAGCGGAAGGAGTCGGGTTCCGGCGAGGACAAGGGGTTCGCGGGCGAGGAAATAGCCTTTGGCCTGGGTGTGTTCGGGGACGCAGGCGTTGGTGGTTACGTCGCCGGTGCCTATGTCTTCCGTGAGGGCCTGGTGGATGATGGCCTGGGCGTGGGGGATGGCTTGCTCCGGGCGGAAGCCCGGCGGCAGGGCAGAAGCTCCGGCCCCACCCAGGTCAGTTTCAGAGGGCATTCAGTTTCCCCAGTTGGGCTTCGTAGTCGGCCAGTTTGGCGCGGATGGAGTCGACGATCTTTGCCGGGGCTTTGCTCAGGAAGACTTCGTCGGTGAGCTGGCGCTTCGCGTTGGCGATGTTCTTTTCGAGCTGCTCCTTCTCCTTTTCGATGCGCTTGCGCTGGGTCTCGAGCTGGCCGGTGGGCACGTCGAGCGAAAGATCGAAGTCGGGCGTGGAGCGGACGGCTCC
>DASZUZ010000214.1:0-5382 GCA_035547415.1 Bryobacteraceae bacterium
TGCTGCAGGGCGATGTCGGCAGCGGCAAAACCATCGTCGGCGCCGAGGCAGCCGTGATTGCGCTCGAGAACGGTTATCAGGTCGCGATCCTCGCACCCACAGAAATCCTCGCGGCTCAACACTTCTTTTCGCTCCGGCCGTTGCTGCAGAAGGTCGGTTACACGGCGGCGCTGCTCACCGGATCCTTATCCGCGAGGGAAAAGCTGAAGCTCAAGGAAATGCTGCGCAACGGCATGATCCGGGTGGCGATCGGCACCCATGCTCTCATCGAAAAAGACGTCGAGTTCGCCAATCTCGGCCTGGTGATCATCGACGAGCAGCATCGCTTCGGCGTCATGCAGCGTCTCGAGCTCGTGCGCAAAGGCGTGACTCCGGACGTGCTCGTGATGACGGCCACCCCTATCCCGCGCACGCTGGCGATGACGCTGTATGGCGATCTCGATGTTTCGATCATCGACGAGTTGCCCCCGGGCCGCAAGAAGATCGTCACGAAGCACTACACGTCGGATCAGGTCGAAATTGCGTATAGCGCGCTGCGCCGCGAGATCGATGCCGGCCGTCAGGCTTACGTAGTCTATCCGGTGATTGAAGAATCGGAGACGCAGGCCATGAAGGCCGCGCAGCAGATGTACGAACACTTGTCGTCGGAAGTCTTCCCGGATGTGCCGGTCGGCCTGCTCCACGGCCGTCTTGGCTCGGCGGAAAAGGAAGCCGCCATGGAAGCATTCAAATCCGGACGCACAAAGATTCTGGTTTCGACCACCGTGATCGAAGTCGGGGTGGACGTCCCGAACGCGACCGTCATGCTCGTCGAACAGGCCGAACGCTTCGGCCTTTCGCAGTTGCACCAGCTTCGCGGCCGCGTCGGCCGCGGGGCGGCACAAAGCCATTGCCTGCTGATTACGGAGAAACTGAACGACACCGGCAAAGAGCGTATCCGCGCACTGGTCGATTCGCAGGACGGTTTCGTGATCGCGGAAATGGATCTCAAACTGCGCGGACCGGGCGAGTTCTTCGGCACCAAACAATCGGGCCTGCCCTCGCTCCGCATCGCCAATATCCTGCGGGATCCCGATATCTTGTCCAACGCGCGGCACGAAGCGCGCGCGTTCGTGGAACGCCCGCCTTCGCATGAAGAGTTCGCGCGGGCGGTCGATTACATCAAAGGCCACTGGCAGCGGCGTTACGGTCTCATTCAGGTTGGATAACGGATTTATTGGGAGGGTTGCTGCGTGAGCTTCAACTGCTGGCTCTGCCCGGCCTGCACGGTAACGGTGACGCCGCTGCCATGCTGCTTCATCCAGTCCGGATCGGCGTATTCCACTTCCCGGCCATCATCCCACGCGTAAACGCGATAATCCCCCGGAGGCAGCCCGTCCATCTTGAAATGCCCGTCCGGCCCGCTGAGGGCAGTGCGGGCGGCGCGCCCTTCCCCGAGCGCCATGATCCACGAGGCCGCGGGCTGCCCGTTGGAATCCTCAGCCTGGCCTTCGATCGATCCGCTGTCATCGCTCAGCGCGACGTCGATGGGCCCGGCGGCCTGCGCGATGGGAATCTCCGCGCGTGCAATGTCCCGCCCGCCGAGCGTGGCGCTTTTGAGGTAAAACGGCGGCGGCAGGAACACCTCGAGGCGGTATGTTCCCGGCATCACGTCATTGATGGTGAAACGGCTGCGATCGCCGTTCCATTTCACCTGCCCGCTGCCTGGCTGGGGCTCCGGCGCGCGCAGGGACAGTCCGAACTGCTGCTGTGGTAATGTCCTGCCGGATTGAGACTCGATTCGGACCGTCCCCGTTACGTTGAACCCCGGCTCCAGCTGGACGTCGATGCCTTCGACGTCGGATCCGCCCACATCCACGGGAACACGCGCGCTCAGCCGCTGGCCGGCTTCCCAGTAATCCGTCATCAGGAGATAGGATCCTGGCGTAACACCCGGGATATCGAACTTCCCATCGGGACTGATCCTTGCGGCATGCGGTGCCCCGCCGCCGCGGCTCAGTCCGCGTTTCATGAGCGTCAGGCCCGCGCGCATGTTTTTCGGCATGCCGCTGATGACCCCGCGCACATGAACGGCGCTCGTTTCGGCGATGGTGAAATCGACCCGCGTTTCACGCCCGGGAGTGATTTCCATCGCGCTTGCCGGACCTGCTTCGACGGGACCGGGATAACACGACTCCGCGCCACCCTGCAGACCGCCACCTCCCGGCTGAGGCATGCCCAGGTTTGCCGGAGGCCGCGCGCAAATGATATAACGGCCGCCGGGAAGACTCGGGATCCGGTAATCCCCAAGGTCATTCGTGTTCATCGAATTGCTGGTCTGGAACATGCGGCGGCCCTCCACCACCCGCGACGCCATCGCGAGGACCTGCGCGCCCATAATCGGGTCGCCCTGCGTGTCGACGACCTTCCCCATCACCACAGCCTGCGGAGTAAGCGGGATTTTCATGTCGTGCGCGGGCGCGCCTGAACTCAGCGTGACAAGCGGGCGAGGCATGCCCGGACCCGGAGCCCCCATGCTGTTCAGGTAACCCGGCCGCATCGCCATGATCTGCACGCGCCCGCACGGCACGTTCGAGAGACTCCACCGGCCGGAACTGTCTGCTATCGCCGACGCCTGCGCCGGCATCGCGATGACGTGAGCGCGCGGTACCGGTTCGCCGGTGATGCTGTTGACCACCGAGCCATCCACGGAGCAGTCGGAGGGCGGCGGCGTCTGACTTTGCGCGAAGGACTGAAAGGTCGCTGTCGTAAGAAGGGCGAATGCGACCCGAAGTGGCATGCCCGCAGTCCGCATGGTTTTCTATGTCTCAGCGTAGCGCTTCGGAATCAGGAGCGTAAGCGCGTCCGGTACCGTGCAGACCGTCGCGGGAATGTTTCCGATGGCCTCGCCGTCGGTTTGCACGTAGATACGATCGTCTTCCGCCGCGCTCACGGTCGCTGAAGTCGCCCGGTAAACCGCTACGCCGGGAGTGTTGTACAGCCGGTTCGTGACCACGGCTCCGAAGAACCGCAGATAATCCAGCCACTCGCCGCTCTCGAAGACGACGACCTCAAAATCGCCGTCCGTCAGCTTGATGCGCCTCGCGATCTGGAAATCCCCTCCATAGTTGCGGACGCGGGTAATCAATGCGAAGCTCGCGCGGTGTTCGTGCCCCTGTACGCAAATCGAGAACAGCGGCGTGGGACGGCCGAACTGCCGGAATCCGCCATGCCAGTACGCGAGTTTCCCGAGTTTCGATTTCAGATTGAGATCGAGTTCGTAAACGATCCGGGCATCCAGCCCCACGCCCGCCATCAGGACGAAGTACCGTCGCGCGTGTCCCGGGCGATCGAGAGCGCCAAGGGCGATGCGAGTGGGCGTCGCGTTCAGCAACTGCGCCGCCGCCCGGTCCGGCCGGTTACTGAGCCCCACCTCGGCCGCAAGCACGTTCGCGGTTCCCGCCGGCAGTGCGCCAAAGGCGACGCGCGATCCCGCCAGACCGTTGATCGCTTCGTTGATCGTGCCGTCGCCACCCGCGGCCAGAATCAGATCGAAACCCTGTTTCGCCACCTTCCGCGCCAGTTCTCCCGCTTTGTTTGGACCCGGCGTTGCGAACAGTTCCACCTGATGGCCGGCCTTGAGAAACACCTGTACGGCGGCATCCAGCCGGGAGCGCTTACTGCCCTTCAGTCCGCCCGCGAAAGGATTATAGATGATGCCGATACGATGGAGTGAGTGCGAGATAATCTTAGAGCCAGCCGAATCAACTGAATTATAGCGAAATGCCCGTTCAGACCTCCGTCAAAGACCCTGCTGAGACAGCAGAGGCTCTCCGTGATGAGATCCGCCATCACGAGTACCAATACTATGTTCTCGACCAGCCGGAGATCTCGGATGCGGAATACGACGCCCTGATCCGCGAGTTGCAGCAGATCGAGGAAGCACACCCCGAAGTCGTCACGCCGGATTCACCGACGCTGCGTGTCGGGGGCAAACCGCGCGAGGGCTTTCAGAAGATCCAGCACAGTTCGGCGATGCTGAGCCTCGATAACGCGCTTGACGAAGACGAGCTTCGCGCCTTCGACGCGCGGGTCCGGGAATTGCTGGGCGCGGCGCCTTTCCGCTACGTGGCGGAGCTGAAGATGGATGGCCTCTCGATGGCGGCCCGTTACAGAAATGGGCTTTTCCAGCAGGCCGTGACGCGTGGTGACGGTACCATCGGCGAAGATGTAACCGAAAACGCCCGGACGATTCGCTCTCTCCCGCTTCGCACCAGCCGGAAAGAGGCGTTTGAGGTTCGCGGGGAAGTCGTCATGAGTCGTTCCGCCTTCGACCGGCTGAACGCCGATCGCGAGGAGCGGGACCTGACTCGTTTCGCGAACCCCCGCAACGCGGCGGCTGGTTCTTTGCGAGTCCTCGAACCGGGTATCACGGCTTCCCGCCGCCTGGAGTATTACGCTTACTTTCTGCTCGACGAGGAAGGCCGCCCTTTCTCCGAAAGCCATTGGGAATCGCTCGAATGGATGGCGCATCACGGGTTCAAAGTGAATCCGAAGCGCAGGGTCTGTGCCGATGTTGACGAAGCGCTGGCCTTCTGCCGCGAGTGGGAAGCGCAGCGCGAAGCCCTGCCCTACGAGATCGATGGCGTAGTGCTGAAAGTGGACAGCATCGCGCAGCAGCAGCGCCTCGGCTATACGGCCAAAGCGCCCCGTTGGGCGATCGCTTTCAAGTACGCGGCCAGGCAGGTTGAAACCGAAATCGTCGATATCGTTGTTCAGGTGGGGCGCACGGGCGCGCTCACCCCTGTCGCGATTCTGGAACCGAAGACCGTCAGCGGCGTGACCGTATCGAGGGCGACGCTCCATAACGAAGACGAGATCGGGCGTCTTGGCCTGCAGATCGGCGATACCGTCGTTGTTGAGCGCAGCGGAGACGTGATTCCGAAAGTGGTGCGCGTCAAGATGCAGGGCACGCACCGCCGTCCTTTCCGGATGCCGCGCCATTGTCCCGTTTGCGGAGGCAAAATAGTCCGCGAAGAAGGTGAGGCCGCCAGCCGGTGCATCAATGTCAACTGCCCGGCTCGATTGAAGGAATCGATCCGTCACTTCGCGTCGCGTGGAGTCATGAACATCGACGGGCTCGGCGACGCGTTGATTGACCAGCTTGTCGACGCGGGACTCGTCAGAAGCGTCGCGGATCTCTACGATCTGACGATCGAACAAATCGCCGGACTGGAACGGATGGGTCCGAAATCCGCCGCCAACGTGATTCGCAATATCGAGCGGTCGCGCTATCTGGCTCTCCCGCGCGTGATCTGCGCGCTCGGCATCCGGTTCGTCGGCGAGCGCACGGCAGTATTCCTGGCGGAGCACTTTGCCTCAATGGACAAGATCGCCGCGGCA
>DASZUZ010000215.1:0-1600 GCA_035547415.1 Bryobacteraceae bacterium
CAATTGACCTCACACCGGTAGGGCCGGAATTTTCCGTTGGGCTCGGAGGGGATGTCGTCCACCATGTCGATGCGCAGAGCGATTTCTTCGCCGAGGTCCCGCGTCATTCCCCGCCGCATAGTTTCCAGTTGCGCCTCCGGGATCCGCGCGCCGGGCAGCGGCTGCAGCCTGATCACGACACGGTCGCGGGTCTCCTGAACGATCTGATACCGGCGAAGACCGGGGCAAAGAGGATAGATCCAGGCGGCGAAGATTCCAGGGTGGATGTCGGGGCGGCGGGGCAGGATAAAGCGGTCCTGCGTTCTGCCATAGATTTTCGTCAGGCAGGCATTCGGAGCGCCGCAGGGGCACCAGCGCGGACCCTGTTCCACGATGTCGCCGGGCATGTAGCGAATGAGCGGCGCGGCCCAGGAGTGCAGGGGCGTGATCGCCACTTCTCCGCATTCTCCGGGCAGGGCCGGGCGGTCTCCGTTCAGGACTTCAACGACGACGGCTGTGTCGAGGACGTGATAGCCGTGGCCCCGCGGGCACTGGTAAGCAATCACGTTGCACTCGAAACAGTCGTAAAGATCGAAAACGGGCGCGCCGAAGCCGCTCTCGATGCGCTCTCTCGCGAGAGCGGTGAGATTTTCGGAGTCGGTGGTGATGAACCGGGGGCGGATCCGTTTGCGGTCTTCGCCGGTCAGTTTGCCGGCGATACCCGAAAGGGCGGACGAATAACCGCGGATGGCATCGGGCCGGAACTCGCGCAGTTCCGATACGATCTGCTCCGGCGAAGACATGCAGTGGACCGCGCGGCTGCGCAGGATTCCGAATCGCCCGAGCAGGCCGGCGTCTTCCTGCGGGTGCGGCGTTTTGCAGAATACGACGCCCGCGCGGCGGTCGGTGAGGCGAAGGCCGAACTTCATCAGGACCTGTACGCGCATGAGGCGCAGCAGGCGATCTTCAAAAGGCGTGAAGCGGATTTCGGTGGGCAGGCCGGTGCTCCCGCCCGTGCCGTAACGCAGCAGCCGGGTGCGGTCGCAATCGCGGGCGAGGACATCGTCTTCGGGCAATTCGCGGAGATCGGATTTGGGGGTGACCGGAAGGCGCTTCAGATCTTCGAGAGTGCGGACCTGAGCGGGATGGATGCCGGCGCTGTCGAAGCGGCGGCGGTAATAGGGAACTTTCTCGTAGGCGTGGCGGAGCAGCGCGCGGAGGCGTGCGGTCTGGTAACGCTGGACGGCGTCAGCGGAGCCGAAACGATCGACGAGAAGAGCGGCGGCACTCGACAGACCGGCGCCCCAACGCGTGGCCAAGATGACGTTCCGTTCTCCTTTTCTTCGATCGGGTTTATATTCCGAGCGTGAGGCTTGCCTGGGTTTCTCGATCCCGCCCGGAAAGGCGCAGACGGCCGGAATGCGATAAGAATGTACTTTAACATACTTTTGTAGTAAGAAGTGAAATAAATGCAGTGAAGCAGCGCCTCGAAGATGCAGCCGGCGTCTGTCAAACCGGGGGGGCGTTGAAAGTTATAGGCTGAACAAGAGATCCGACTCATGGCGAAACCACAGTCCGAGAGAGTCCTTGCAACGGTGGACGGGCTCCTGCCGGAACTGGA
>DASZUZ010000216.1:0-7212 GCA_035547415.1 Bryobacteraceae bacterium
ACCTCGGCAGTGGCAAATGGCGGCGCACGTGACGTTTTGATCCGCTGAAATGAATAGTGCGGCCCGCCAGTGACGTGGCGGGCCGCACTATTTTCATCGTCTTTTCAAGCAGTTACTGGTTAACGGGGCGGTCAGCCGCCTGGCATTGGTGTAGCGTCGGGCCAGGAGAACGACTCATGGCCACAACGGCACAGACACTAGCGAATCAGGCGAATGCCACCTTATCCACCGGTCCCCGCACCGAAGAGGGCAAAGCTGCATCCGCGAAGAACGCGGTCACGCACGGCCTTTTCGCCCGGCGCGGTTTCGTCCGCCCCGAGGAAATGCAGGCTTATGCCGAACTCTCGACCGGTCTTTGGGCCGAACTGAGCCCCGAAGGAGCGCTCGAGGAAACGCTCGCGTACGAGATCGTCAACGCCTCCTGGCGTCTCCGCCGCTGCGCCACGGCCGAAACGGAACTCGCCGCGCAGTCCGAACTCGACCCCATGCTCGACGAAGCCGTTGCCGCCAAACAGAAGTCCATCGACCGCGCCCGCGCGCAGGCCCACAATCTCCTGCGCCGCTCGACCGCCGAACTCCGCCGCCTGCAGACCGACCGCCTCATCCGTTTCGAACTCTTCGAGAAGAACGAAGAACCCACCGACACGGGCCTCGCCAGCTACAAAGAAGTGACCGCCACCCTCGCTACCGACGAACGCCGCAAGAGCCTCAAAAGAAAGAACGGCGGCCGCTCCTTCGAACAACTCCTCGAAGCGGTCACCGCGCCGCCCGTACGCCTGCCCTCCGGCGAATTGGCTTCGTTTTGTACACAGCCCGCATCAGCCGCGAAAGCGAAGGCCGCCTGACTCGCCGGCAGATTATCTTCGATGGTTTTTATCGGCGTGAATCGGCGTGGATCGGCGGCCCCTGCCCAACGCCCGTCATGAGGATCGCTTCAGGAACCCCCGCGCCTCCATCCACTCATGGAAGCGCTGCGGCCACAGCCTCACCGGGCCTTTCGTCGTCTCACGCAACCCGAACCCGTGCCCGACTTTCGTATAGACGTGCAACTCCGCCTGCGCCCCGGCCTTCTTCATCGCGACATACAACTCCGGCAAGCCCTGCGAAATATTCTGCCGGTCGTTCTCGCCGCACGCCAGAAACGCCGGTGGCATTTCCTTCGAAAGAGGCATGTCTTTCGGAATCGCCGGATACAGCAGGCCGAAGAACGCCGGCTTCGAACTGAACCGGTCGAGAGGATCCGCTGCGTCTGCTTTGGCTTCTTCGATGTGCGTGGCGGCCAGAGCGGCAATCTCCCCTCCGGCCGAAAAGCCGATAATCCCGATCCGCTCGGGATCTACTCCCCAATCCGCCGCTTTGCTCTTTATCAGCCGGATCGCGCGCTGCGCGTCCGAAAGCGACGTGCCCTCGATCGTATACGTGGAGCCCTTCTCGCGAGCCAGTCGGTACTTCAACACGAAGCCGGCCACTCCATGCGCGGCCAGCCATTTCGCCACATTGTGACCTTCGTGATCGACCCAAAGCGTGCTGTGTCCGCCGCCGGGCGCAATCACCACCGCGGCGCCCGTCGCCGTGTCCTTTGCCGGGAGGTACACCGTGATCGAGGGCTTATGCACGTTCGAAATGACGTGATCGCCCGAAGGCTGCACGCGCACGATTTCGTCGCCCGTCTTGCCTTCCGACCCCGGCGCGCCGTTCGGCCAGAGATAAACCACCTCCGCATCCGCCGCCGCGGCAAATCCTGCCAGGGCGAACGCGACGAAGAGAAGCGCAATTGTCCTTTTCATTTACTTCGCCTTGCCGAGGCGCTTCGTTCCGATCTCGATGTCGTCGTAGTAAACATCGAAGCCCTGCGGCGGAGCGCCCCAGACGCGCGCGCCGAATCCGAACTCCTGGTATCCGCCCACCAGCCCGTTCACGTTGTCGCTGCCTTTCGGCCACTGGAACTTCACCGTGTCCACCTTCTCGCCGTTGACGGTGTTCGGAACCTGCTGCCCGTCCACCCAGAACGTGATCGACGACGGCTGATCGCTGAACTCCCACTCGAGCAGGAACCAGCGGTCGAACGGAGGCTGTACTTCACTTCGATACGTCACTTCGCCGCGGCCCTGTCCGCGCGGCGACTTGTTCTCCTGATACGACGGCATCCAGTCGCCCTTATACGTGCCGATCTCGTTGAACTTCGAAATGGGCCAGCCCGGTTCGCCCGCGAAGAGCAGCGGATTGTGCGTGACGCCCAAACCGGGCGTGATCTTCACCCAGGCGCGCCCGAAGAAATGGCTCCGGACCGAATCGGGCAGGTGCGTGGCCACGACGAACGCATAGCTGCGCGCGGCCATATCGGGATAGTGGACGTGAAGCGCGTACTTTCCGTGCGCTCCTTCGACCTTTTCCACCGCGACCGTGGCGGTGCCTTCCACCCGCTGGTCCCATTTGGCGGGATCGATTTTCCCGGATTCAAACGTCTCGCGAAAGACGGGCTTCTGGGCCATCAGCAGGTTTCCCGCGCCACACGCGAGAATACCGGCGAGACCGGCGGTTCTGAAAAAACGTGAAGGATTCAGCGTCATGCTCTTTTCCATAGTGATGATAATGGGGCGGCAGTGAAAGTGGACCGAACGAAAGGAGGGGTCCGCTGAAAATCGCCATCTCGAAGAACGGCGAAGATGGATTTGATATGAATTTGGAACGCGGGTGGATCCCGCGCCTCAGACCATGACCTTCGGCAATCCCGATCGACGCCAATTCCTGCGAACGCTCGGCGGCTCGCTCGCCGCCGGCGCGATCGCCCCGGCGCAGACCCCCGAGCCGCCCATGAACTTCGTCTTCCTCCTGATCGACGATCTGGGCTGGCATGACACGGGACCTTACGGAAACAAAGTCGTCGAGACGCCGCATCTCGACCGGCTGGCCCGTGAGAGCGCGCGTTTCACCAACGCTTATGCCGCCTGTCCGGTCTGTTCGCCCACGCGCGCCTCGATCCTGACCGGCAAATATCCGGCGCGCCTCGGCCTCACCGACTGGATTCCGGGCCGCCGCCATTGGCAATATTCTCGCCTCACGACTCCGGCCTTCGCGCAGCAGTTGCCGCTCGCTGAAACCACCGTCGCGGAAGCGCTCAAAACCCGCGGATATACCAGCGCCGCCATCGGCAAATGGCACCTGGGCGGCAGCGGCTTCAGCCCCACCGATCAGGGCTTCGACGTCAACGTCGCCGGTACGGCCGCCGGTTCGCCGCCCACCTATTTCGGGCCGCTCGAACTGCCGAACCTGTCGCTCCGGCCCGGCGAATTCCTTACCGAACATTTGACCCGGGACGCGATCGGGTTCATGGACCGGCACGCGAACGCGCCGTTCTTCCTCTATCACGCGAACTTCACCGTGCACATTCCGCTGCAGGCCCCGGCGGATCTCGTTGCGAAATACAAGGCGCGCAATACCGGTGAGATGGACCCGACTTACTGCGCCATGGTCGAGACAGCGGATCAGGCGGTGGGTTCGCTGCTGAAGACCATCGATTCCGGACCGCTGGCCTCGCGTACGGCGGTCATCTTCTTCTCCGATAACGGTGGCGTCCGTTTCCAGAACTCGAGACCGAAGCCAGTGACCGACAACTCGCCGCTCCGCGCCGGGAAAGGGCACGTGTTCGAAGGCGGCATCCGGGAGCCGTTGCTCGTCCGCTGGCCGGGCGTCACTCGCCCGGGAAGCGTCATCGACACGCCGGTTTCGAGCATCGACTTCTTTCCGACGCTGACCGCCGCCGCCAGCGCGTCTCACGGTCCGGTGGATGGCGTGGACATCCGGCCGCTGTTGCGCGGCGGTTCCATCGCGGAACGGCCTCTCTTCTGGCACTATCCGCATTACAGCGATCAGGGCGGCAGGCCAGCCGGGGCCGTGCGCCTGGGCGAGTGGAAGCTGATCGAGTTCTTCGAGGACGGACACCAGGAGCTTTACCATCTCCCCTCGGACCAGGGCGAGAAACGGAATCTGATCGAGCGCGAGAAAGATCGGGCCCGCAAACTCTACGGGCTGCTGAAGGACTGGCGCGCTTCCGTCAAAGCTGCCATGCCCGTGCCGAACCCGCAATACGATCCGGCGCGCTGGAGCGAGGGACTCACCGGTTACGAAGAGGCCACGCCTCCGTGGAGGGGCGCGTTGCCCGATAACAAAGAGGGGATCGGAAAACCGTGATCAGCCGCCGCGAAGTTCTTGCCGCAGGGCTCGCTGCCGCTCCCGCGGCATTCGGGCAGCGCACGCGCAAGCGTCCCAATTTCCTGTTTCTGATCGCGGACGATCACGCGGGCTATGTGCTCGGCGCGGACGGCAATAAACAGGCGCGCACCCCGAATCTCGACCGGTTCGCGACGGAAGGCTGCCGCTTTGCGCAGCACATCTGCAACTCGCCGGTGTGCACGCCGTCGCGGCAGTCTTTCTTCACCGGACAACTCCCGCATGCCGCCGGCGTCACCGTGCTGCAGACTCCGCTTGACGATTCGCGGCCGACGCTGGCGAAACAGCTTTCGGCCGCCGGCTACAAAACGGCCGTCTTCGGGAAGATGCACTTCAACCGGCCGGGAACTCCGGGGCTGCACGGCTTCCAGACGATCCTCACCGAGAACGAAGCGACGCGAAACTGGCAAAAGGTCGCATCGCACCCGGTGGCTTCGGATATTCGCACCAAGCCTGTGTGGAGACCGTTCAAGGATCCGGCCCGCATCTGGCTGAACGCCGAAAAGCTGCCCTTCCCGCGCTCCGACGCGGAGATGCGCAGTACGTGGATCACGACTCAGGCGATCGACTATCTGGAGCAGCATCGCGGAGACGAGTTCGCGTTGTGGATCAGCCTGCAGGAACCGCACTCGCCCTTCGATTTCCCGGTCGAGGATCGGGAATTCTATAAACCCGGAGACTTCCCCATCCCGAAGCCCGGACCGGAAGACGACTGGCAGATCCCGCTGATTTTCCGGGACCTCAGCGATGCCGAAAAGCAGGGGATCGCGGCGGCTTACTATACGTCCGTGCGCTTTCTGGATCGGAACATGGGCCGCATCCTGTCGGCGCTCCGGCGGTTGAACCTCGAAGAAGATACGTTCGTCGTATATATGGCCGATCACGGCTACTCGCTCGGCCAGCACGGGCGTTTTGAGAAGCACTGTTCGTATGAGCCGGCGCTGCGGGTGCCGCTCATCATGCGCTGGCCCGGGCGGATTCGTCAGGACGTCGTTCACGACATGACGCAATCGGTGGATGTGCCCGCGACGATCCTGGATCTGCTCGGCGCCGACCCGCTTCCCGTGCAGCACGGACGCAGCTTGCGGCCTTATCTCACAGGAGGCCGCCGCCCGGATCCGCTGCCGTTCGTGTTTAACGAGTATCTGGAAAACGAAGAAGCCTGTCTTCGGACGCCGCGCTGGAAGTTCGTGCACTGCAGCGGCAAACGCGCGCGGAAAGACGGCTACGCGACCGCGAATCCGACTCCCGGTCGCTACGTGCGCCTGTACGATCGTTCCGCCGATCCGAACGAATTCCACGATGTTTCGGCCGCGCATCCGCAAATGGTGAAGCAGTTTCAGGCGGAGATGCTGGCCGTTTTCCGCCGGACTCATCCCGAAGCGGAGAAGGAGCCGAAGACGCAGGATACCGGAGAGTTGCTGGATTGGTACCTGCGGCCGCGGGACGCCGGTTAGTGGATGCTCCACTGGCTCGTGGCGGAGTCGCAGGGTCGTCGAGCGATGGTATCGTGAGTTGGATCGCGAAGCGGCCGGCGAATTGGGACAAGTCGCCGCGAAAGCGCAATGTGCCGGGATTCGTTGCATGGCGGGCTTCGCGCTGCGGGTCCGTCGTGATGACTCCGTCGTGGCCGACGATGGACTGACTCGGCCGGACCGACGCGACTTCGAACGAGAGAGTACTTGTCACGGGTTGCGCGCACACGCAGCCGGATACCGAAAAGGATCACGATGGCGCGAAGCATTTTATGCGGACACATTTGCGGCGCTGGCGGGCGGCCCGTTGCGGGCGAACGCGAGAACAGGCTGCGCATCTTCGGCGGCATATACCGTGTAGTGGTCGTAATCCGGATAGCGCTGGCCGTCAGGAAGTACGGAGGCGATCATCCATAAGAGAGCGCCGGCTCCTCCGCTCTCCCCCACCTGATCGAGCCACATTTGAAAGGCCTCGTCGCGCGAGTCCTGTCCGGCCTCGCTCTTGAAGCCATACTCTTCGATGAGCATCGGTTTGCCGGCGCGCTGGCCGGCCTCGATGTGCTCACGAATCCACCGGGTTCCGAACTCGGAAGGCGATTCGTTCGGCGAGAAGTCCGGGTATAAGTGGCAGGTTCCGAAGTCCACCGTCGGAATACCCAGCAGGCGCTCGCAGTCGACGCCCATGGTTCCGTTGTAGAGGTGATTCCCGAAGGCGAAGTTGTGCCGGAAATAGCCTTCGTCGCCGGCGCCGATAAGATGATTCGGATCGAGGCTCCTGATAAAGGAACTCATCTCGCCGGCCCAGCCGAGAAGTGTGTCGATGCCATCCGGCAGCGGGCCTCCGGTCTCATTGACGCAGCGCGGTTCATTGGCCAGTTCCCAGGCGAGAATGGCAGGCTCGTCCCGGTATTGCCGGCCTGTCCGGGTGTTGACGCGGAGCAGCAGATGTTCCACGTAGTTCCGGTAAGCGGCCTTTACCTGAGGAGCGCGATAGAACTGATCCCGGCCGGTCAGTCCGAACCACTGCAGGTATTGATTCACGCCGCCGAAGTCATCCCAGTAGTTGATCAGGGGCAGAATCAGACGGATGCCGTGCTGTTCCGCGAGAAAGATGGTCCGATCCAGACGTTCCAGTCCGTTCGGGCCGTCATTGAAATCCGGTTTGCCGGTAGCAGTGTTCAGGTATTGGAAGTAAACGCCATCTTTCGCGTTTGCCGGCGTGGCGCCCGGAGCGGCGGAGCCGCAGTCAAGAAAGGCCCATGTCCGCAGAGCGTTGAGGCCCATTTGTGACGCCAGTTCGAATACGGGCCGCACCATGGCGTCCGATTCGAAGCCGAGATAGTAATTGTTGGCGCCGGCGATACGGAACGGCTCGCCTCCCAGCGTGAAAGCGGAGCCATGGAAGGTGACGAAGCCCGGGTCGAGAGGCATGTCCATGTCCTTTCGCGAATCGCTACCGATCATACCCGAAGAATGCCCGGCCGGAACGCTAATGGATTTCGATTAT
>DASZUZ010000217.1:0-2560 GCA_035547415.1 Bryobacteraceae bacterium
CGGGAAAATCCTGGTGCACGGTCACTGCCATCAGAAGTCGTTGGGTTTATTACCTGCCACAATGGCGCTGCTGGGGCGCGTGCCGGGCGCGAAGGTGGTGGACCTCGACGCCGGCTGCTGTGGCATGGCCGGGTCGTTCGGCTACACGCGTCAGCACTACGAGGTCTCGAAGGCGATTGCGGAACGGCGTCTGCTCCCGGCGGTCAGAAAAATGGAGCCAGGAGACACGCTGGTCGCGACGGGTACGTCCTGCCGGCATCAGGTGGCGGAATTACAGGGAACAAAGGCGGTCCATCCAGCGGTCTTCATCCGGAATATGCTCACGCGATAATAGAGAATTCCGCATTGATGACCACCACTCTCGCTCCCGATCAGATTCGAAGCGGCATTGAACAGCTCGGGCCCTGGTTCTACGAGTTCGATTTCGGGAACGGGCTGAAGACCACGCCGATGATTCCGCCGCAGGTGACCGGAATCCATGGCACGCGGCTCCGGATGCTCGAGGACGCCGTGACCGCGCACTTCGGCACGCGTACAAATGGCATGGATTGCCTCGATATCGGATGCCACGAGGGTTTTTACTCGCTGGCCATGGCGCGCCGGGGAATGCACGTTACTGGCCTCGATGCGCGCGAGGAAAACCTCCGGCGCGCGCGCTTTGTGGCCGATGCCATGGGCGCGGCAAACATTCAGTTCCGCCAGGGACGGGTGGAAACGCTCGCCGCGGACGAAGGCCGCACGTACGATCTCACTCTGTTTTTGGGCGTCCTTTATCACGTGGAAGACCCGATGCGCTGCCTGCGGCAGGTGGCCGCGGTGACGCGCGAGATGTGCGTGATCGAGACGCAGGTGGTCGACGAGGTCGAGGGATTTACGGAATGGGGCGCGCGGGAGTGGACGCGGCCTTACAAAGGCATCATCGCGCTGGTCGACGAGAGCCCGGAGTTCAACGCCGGCAATCGCGAAACGGGCGTCACGCCGATGGCGACCTGCCCTTCGCCCCAGGCACTGCTCTTTATGTGCAAACAAGCGGGATTCGCCCGCGCCGAGATTCTGCCGCCTCCGCCCGGAGCGTACGAGCAACACGCCCGCGGTAAACGCGTCGTTTGCGCGGCTTACAAATGAGGACGACGACACCGGAGCAGTTCCTCGAACATTCGCGAACATTCGTCGAACGGGCTACGCGGCTGGGTCTCGAAGACGCGAATCGATATTACTGGTATCACACGATCGATCTGGGCGATGGTCTGGTCACTCCCGGCATGTACGATTACCGGGAAACGATCTCCTCGTTCCACTTTCCCGAAGATATGAGGGGAATGACGGTGCTCGACGTCGGCTCCGCGACGGGCTTCTTCGCATTCGAATTCGAGCGGCGCGGGGCGCGGGTGATTTCCGTCGAATTGCCGTCCCTCCGCGATCTCGATCGCTTTCCGGGGCAGGACGTGGACAGCTCGATGCGCAAGATCGAGCGCATGATCTTCCCGGATACGGTGGATCAGGAGCAGTTCGTCCGTCACGGTCACTCCGAGCGCGACCTTTACTGGTATCTGCTCGAAGGACCGTTCCGCTTCTGCCGGGAGCGCCTGCGGTCGCGCGTGGAACGGTGTTATTCGACCGTCTACGATCTGACGCTGGAGCGCACGGGCGTACGCGAAGGCTTCGACCTGATCTTTTTCGGCGACGTCCTGATCCACACGCTGTACCCGCTGAAGGCTCTGGCCGCCCTGGCTCCGATGTGCCGGGGGCAGCTGGTTTTTGCGGGCGTCCTTCCGGAAGGACCGCAGGAACCGCCCGCGATGGTCTACAT
The DNA here is from genome assembly GCA_035547415.1 of Bryobacteraceae bacterium. GTDB lineage: Bacteria > Acidobacteriota > Terriglobia > Bryobacterales > Bryobacteraceae > BOG-234. The sequence goes on from DASZUZ010000217.1 coordinate 1,811, forward strand.
TGGCGGATCCGACCCGGCCGACGATGAAGTGGCGTGGTGGCATCCGAATCTCTCCTGCCTGATGCAGATGCTCCGGAAGCTCGGCTTCGCGCAGGTGGAGCAGGTGGGCTTTCATAAAGGGCTGCTCCGCCCCGCGTTTTACCCCTTCGAACGGGTGGTGCTGCGCGCACAAAAACGCCTGCCGTGATCGCGCTCGACGTCCGGAACGTGTCGAAGACCTACCCGCGGGGCGATTCGCAGTGGGCGCGGTTCCGGTACGTTCTGGGCTCGAGCGCCGCACGCGCGGATCAGGGGATTCGCGCATTGCGCGATGTCAGCTTCGAGGTACCGCGCGGCGAGGCGTTCGGCATTGTCGGGGCAAACGGGTCCGGCAAAAGCACGCTGCTCCAGATCATCGCCGGAATCCTTCAGCCCACCTCGGGGTCGGTGGAAGTCCGCGGCAGGTTATCGGCGCTGCTCGAACTCGGGTCCGGCTTCTCACCGGAATTCACCGGACGGCAGAACGTTTACCTGAACGCATCGATTCTTGGTTTGTCCCAGGAGGAAATCGAAGCGCGGTTCGAAACCATCGAGCGTTTCGCGTCCATCGGCGACTTCATTGACCAGCCGATCCGGACTTACTCGAGCGGCATGGCGTTGCGGCTGGCCTTCGCGGTGGTGGCGCACGTGGATCCGGAAATCCTGGTGGTGGACGAAGCGCTCGCCGTGGGAGATATCGCGTTCCGGCAGCGTTGCATGCGCCGCATCCAC
>DASZUZ010000218.1:0-2483 GCA_035547415.1 Bryobacteraceae bacterium
CATGTCAACTGCCGACGCAAACGGCGGCGCGTCCGGTGTGTTTCGCCGGCGTCCGGGCCAGACCGGCAAGGAAGCGCGTCTGGAATGCTTCTTCGGAAAAGTCGCGAGACCGCGCCATCAGAGCGGCCGGATTGACAAATCGTTCGCGGCGGTCGAACGCCTGAAGCGCTTCGCTTAAACTCGGCTCGTCCGGGGCGCCGAAGAGGAATCCGCACCCGGGAGTGACAATCTCGGAGGCGCCCCCTTTTTCGAGCGCAATAACGGGCTTGCCGCTTGCCAGCGATTCGACAAGGGTCATCCCGAAGTCCTCCTCGCCGGGCACGATGAGAGCCGCGCACCGGGAATACAATTCCCGCAGATCGGCATCCGATACGCGCCCGCAAAACTCCACGTTGGGACCTGCAATCCTGCGGAGCGCCTTGTACTCCGGGCCGCCTCCCACGACTTTGAGCCGGCGTCCGGTTCGAGTCACGCAGCGGATCGCATAATCCAGCCGCTTGTCCGGGACCATCTCGGAAACCATCAGAAAATATCCGCGCGATGCCTCATGCCGGAAATCATGGGCGGGCACGGGGGGATAGACCACGCGCGACCTCCTGCGATACGCCCGCCAGATGCGGCGCCTCACGTTCCGGCTGTTCGCGAGGAACGCGTCCACGCGCGCGGCGGAAGCGTAGTCCAGAGTACGCAGATGGCTGGCGAAGAGGCTGAAGAGTATCTGTTTCGCGAAACCGCGGCGGAATTCGTGGCAGTACGCCGGATACAGCTCCCAGAGGTAGCGCATCGGCGTGTGACAGTAACAGACGTGCCGGGCCTGTGATGACACCAGGACATACTTGGCTGGTCCCGATTCACTGCTGATCACCAGGTCATACCCGCGCAGGTCGAAGTGCTCGAGCGCCACCGGCATGAGCGGCAGCAGGGAGCGGTACATTCCGCGCAACGGGTTCAGGAAGGAGACGTGAACGTTTCTCGACCGGATCAGAGGCGATACTGCCTCGGGATCGTAAAACAGCGTGAAAATATCGGCCTCGGGAAAGAGCCTGCACATGGCCTCGAGAACTTTCTCTCCGCCCCTCATTCCCAGGAGCCAGTAATGGACCAGAGCCACGCGCATAGACCTGCCGATTCAGACCGCGGCGTGTCCTCCGCCGGAACGACAATTCGGCGCCGTGTTCCGCCTGCGATGGCCGGGACGTCTCACCGGAGTCATGCGGCTCCTGAGCGCGAGAAGCTTCCTCTGGTGCGCGGTCGAACGTGCCGTCGCCGCGATCGCTCTGGTGCTGACGATTCCGGTAAGCGCCGCCGTTGGCCTCACGATTCTTGTTCTTTCACGCAGAAACCCTCTGATCCGGCACGTGCGCGCGGGACTCGGCGGCAAACCGCTGGGAGTGCTGAAATTCCGGACCATGTGGGACGGTTCGCGGGGATGCGGCATCTTCACGCTCGAAGAGGTCAGCGGGATCATCCCCGAAGTCAAGCATGGAGCGGACCCTCGCGTCCGCAGTCGTTTCGCGGCATTCTGCCGAAAGCACTCGCTGGACGAAATTCCGCAGCTCTTCCATGTGATGCGCGGTGAAATGTCGCTGGTCGGGCCGCGGCCGATGACGTATGACGAGCTTCGCCGGCATTACGCGGACTGCGCACACGAAATTCTCTCGGTCCGGCCCGGTATGACCGGTATTTGGGTGGTGATGGGCAGAAGCCATCTCCGCTATCGCGAGCGGAAAAAACTCGACCTCTGGCTGGTGCGCCGGCCCGGCGTCGGGCTTTACCTTCGAATTCTTGCGCGCTCGATACCCGTCGTGCTGAGCGGCAAAGGGGCTTATTAGTGTGTTCTCCGGGAGGCGTCCCGGATGTCTCAGGTTCGACGGACCGATGCGCAAAATCATCCTGTTTCTTCCGCCGTACTCGGGCCGGGTGCTCGGCGCGCCGCTCGGTCTACTGAGCCTTGCGGCCGCCCTGCGCGAAGCGGGTTACGAACCATCCATCATCGACGGGGCGCTGCATCCCGACTACCGCGCGCGGATCCGCCGCGGTCTGGAAGATTGCGTGGCGTTCGGCGTTTCGCTTCTGACGGGACCCATGATCCTCGAGGCGATCGAAATGAGCCGGATGGTTCGCGCGCTGCGGCCGGAGATCCCTGTCATCTTCGGGGGATGGCATCCGAGTCTTGCGACGGACCAGACGCTCCGCGAAGAATATGTCGATATCGTCGTCCGCCATCAGGGCGAGCGGACCCTGGTGGAGATTCTCGACCGGCTGCAGGCCGGCAAGCCGCTCGACCTGGTGGGTGGCTGCTGGTTCAAACGAGACGGGCGCATTCGCCGCAATCCCGATCGCCCGGCCATTCCGCTCTCCGAATTGCCCGCCCCCGCATACGATCTGGTGGATTTCGACGCGTACGAACGCGCCTGCGGGCGGCGCAAGCTTCCGTACGCCACGAGCATCGGTTGCCCTTACGCCTGTAATTACTGCACCGA
>DASZUZ010000219.1:0-2636 GCA_035547415.1 Bryobacteraceae bacterium
GCGACAGCCTGGCCAAAGAGCCCGGTCGAAACAAGCAGCATGGCGGCCGTCAATCCGGCGGCCATCCGCAGAAATCGCATTGTTATTTTCCCATTACAAAGAGAGCGAGGTGCGGAATTCCCCACATTCCGACCCGCAAAACCTGAGCGCATCGACCCGGGAAGATACTCCAGGACCGCGGCACGGCGGTAGGTCACGTTCATCGTTGTTGACTCCTGAGCTAGCCTGGTAAAGCCTGAATCGGAGAAAGTATATCGAAGCGCGTTCCGAGAAGATATCTCAAAGAATAAAAGTTTTCGTTTAGATTAACTAAACGATGTATTGGTTTTCTGATACAATCCCCAGTCATGGATCTGCGGCAACTGGAAGTCTTTCTTGCGGTTATGGAACACTCGACCGTCACCCGCACGGCCGAAGTACTACGGGTTTCACCCGGCGCAGTCAGTCTGCAGCTCAAGTCGCTCGGCCAGGAACTACGCACGCCGTTGTTCGTGCGTTCAGGCAAGCGAATCCTGCCCACGCCGCATGCGTTCCGCTTCGCGGAGCACGCCCGCGAAGTGATGCGCCGCATGGCGGAAATTCATCGCGATTTTGCGGATGCACCGTCTGAGGATTCGCGCCCATTTCATTTCGCCAGTGGTGCGACTACGCTTATTTACCGGCTCGGGCCGCCCCTGCGTACCCTTCGCCGGCGGTTCCCGCATGCCGACCTTCACGTCACCGTCGGCCCGACGGAGCGAATTGTCGATGGCCTGATCGATCGCAAATTCGATCTCGGTCTGATCTCGCTGCCGTTCGTGCAGCCGGATCTGAACATCGTGCCACTCTATCAGGAAGAACTGCTCGTGATTCGGCCGATGGTGGGGGGCACGTCCGACGCGTCCGTCTCGGCAATCCAGACGCGCGAGATGGCGAGCGCGCCGTTTCTGCTCTATCCGCACGGCAGTAACATGCGCGCGATCATCGAACGGTATTTCCACGATCTCGGGATCACGCCGCGAGTGATCATGGAAGCCGACGACACGGAAGTGATCAAGCGCCTGGTGGAATCCGGCTTCGGCTATTCGATTCTGCCGCAGTATGCGCTGAGCGGACGCGGACATCGTTTCCAGAAGCTGCGCGTCCCGGGGCAGAGGCTCATTCGCCAGCAGGCGCTGGCAATGGCGAAGACGCAATACGCCCGTGCCCTCACATTGAAAATCGCCGAGTACCTGAGGGCTGCGCTGGGCGATCCGAATTCCGCCGCGAACTGAAGTCTGATAACGTGAATCGGTGATGCAAGCCAACCCGATGCGGACCGACGCGGAAGCGATGGCGGACAAAAAATATCTGCCGCAACTGCGCTGGTTGATCTGCGGTCTTCTTTTCTTCGCAAGTACGATCAATTACATTGACCGGCAGGTGCTGGGGCTGTTGAAACCGGTTCTGGAAAAAGATCTTGGATGGAACGAGGCCGACTACGGCTGGATTGTTTCCGCCTTCCAGATTGCCTATGGGCTGATGATGCCGATCGCGGGACGCGTAATCGACTGGCTTGGAGTGAAGCTTGGATACACACTGGCCGTGATCGTGTGGAGCGTGGCTGCGATGGGTCACGCGATGGCGGGCAATGCGTTTCAGTTCAGCGCGGCGCGTTTTTCGCTCGGGATCGGCGAATCCGCGAATTTTCCCGCGGCGATCAAGGCGGTTGCCCACTGGTTCCCGAAGCGGGAACGCGCGTTTGCGACCGGCATTTTCAACAGCGGAACCAATATCGGCGCGCTGGTGGCGCCGTGGATGGTGCCGATTCTCGCAACGCACTATGGATGGCGTTCCGCATTTGTTGTTACCGGCTCACTGGGATTCCTCTGGATCATTCTGTGGGTGATCTTCTTCAACGAGCCCGAGCGTCACAAGCTGTTGTCTCCGGCGGAACTGGAACTGATTCGCTCCGATAATGAGCCAAATGCGGCGAGCCTGCCGTATAGCCAGGTTCTCGGCAGCCGCGCCGCCTGGGCATTCATCGTCGGCAAGTTCTTCACGGATCCCATCTGGTGGTTCTATCTGTTCTGGCTGCCCGGATTTCTTGCGAGCACGTACAAGCTCGATCTGTCGCACCTGGGATTGCCGATCATCGTTGTGTATTTCGCGACCACGGTGGGTTCGGTCTTTGGAGGCTGGCTTTCCTCGACGATGATTCGGCGCGGCTACACCGTGAATCGCGCGCGCAAGACGGCGATGCTGACCTGCGCGCTGGCGGTGACGTCGGCGATGTTCGTCGGCCAGGCAGGCGGAAATCTCTGGCTGGCGGTGACGCTGATCAGCATTGCGGCGGCGTCGCATCAGGGCTGGTCCGCGAATCTGTTCACGCTGCCGTCGGACATGCTGCCGAAGAATGCGGTCGGGTCAGTTGTGGGATTGGGAGGCATGTTCGGAGCGCTCTCCGGCGCGCTGGTAGCGCCCGCGATCGGCTACTGGCTTGATTACTCGAACAAATCGTACGGGCCGCTGTTTATCGTTGCGGGTTCGATGTATCTGATCGCGCTCGGCATCATTCACCTGATCGTGCCGAAGATCGAGCAACGCGCTTAGGGACACGCGGCTGCTTCAGCCGCATCAGCTCAAACGCGCTGAAGTCGCGTGTCCACTTACGGAAC
>DASZUZ010000220.1:0-6473 GCA_035547415.1 Bryobacteraceae bacterium
AATCCCGAGATGAGCATGAAGCCGGTAGCAGCGAAACTCGAAGAGTTGCTCGGTCAGCCCGTGAAGCTCGCTCCGGATTGCGTGGGGCCTGAAGTAGAAGCAATGCTTCCCCGGCCGGGCGAAGTGCTCCTGCTCGAGAACCTCCGGTTCCATGCCGAAGAAGAAGCCAACGATCCAGGCTTTTCCCAGCAGCTCGCGAAGCTCTGCGACGTGTATGTCAATGACGCATTCGGCTCCGCGCACCGCGCGCACGCCTCCACCGTCGGCATGATCCGTTACGTCAGCCAGGCAGCCGCGGGACTCCTGATGGATCAGGAACTGAAGTACCTCGGAATGGCGACCAGCAATCCGCAGCGGCCGTGCGTGGCGATTCTCGGCGGCGCAAAGGTTTCGGACAAGATTGAAGTCATCGAGAACCTGGCAAAGATCGTCGACAAGGTGCTGATCGGCGGCGCGATGGCGTATACATTCCTGAAATCGCAGGGCCAGCCGACCGGCAAGTCGCTGGTGGAAGACGACAAGCTCGACCTCGCAAAGAAGCTGCTCTCCGAATACGGCTCGAAGATCGTGCTGCCGGTGGACCACGTAGTCGCGTCCGAATTCAAAGCAGGCGCCGAAAACCAGACGGTCACCGAGATTCCGGCTGACAAGATGGCTCTCGACATCGGCGCGAAGACGATCGCCGAATACGAAGGAATCATTCGCGGGGCGAAGACGGTCATCTGGAACGGTCCGATGGGCGTATTCGAAATGCCGCCGTTCGACAAAGGTACCGTTGCGCTGGCGAAGGCCGTGGCGGACTCCGGGGCCGTATCCGTCGTAGGCGGAGGCGATTCGGAAAAGGCGATCAAGAGCGCGGGCGTCACGAGCAAAATCACCCACGTTTCCACAGGCGGCGGCGCCTCTCTCGAATTCCTCTCCGGCATTGAACTGCCCGGCGTCGCGGCGCTCACCAGCAAATAAGCCGGATGCGATAGAGTATGCGCATGCATCGAAATCTTGCGGCTTTTCTGTTGCTGGGAGCTGCCGCGGCCGCGCCCGCGCAGGTGTTCACGCTGTCGCGTGAGCAGATGATGAAGTACACCGAAAAATGGCAGGGTGACCGGTTTCCCGACGGAAGACCCAAGGTTGCGGACAAGCTCCTCAAGAAGATGGATGGACTTTCGGCGGAAGAAGTCTGGGCTGTGCTGCCGCGAGAAGGCTATCGGAATCAGTACGAGGGCGACTTCCGTATTCTGCATCCGGAGAAAAAGCTGATCGGGCGGGCAGTGACCGTTCAGTTCATGCCTGCGCGCCCGGACATCAAAGGCCCGAACGATGCCGATGCGCGCGCGAAGGGCGTCATCAATCCGGGTAACCAGCGCGTGATCGATATGCTGCAGGATGGAGACGTGCTGGTTGCCGATATCTTCGGCAAGGTGGAAGGCGGCACGCTGGTCGGCGATAATCTCGCGTCCTATATCTATGCCGTGACGCACAAGGGCTTCGTCGTGGACGGCGCGATCCGGGATCTGGACGGCATCTTCGAAATCCCCATGGGCGCCTATTTCCGCGGCGTTCATCCGACGCCGATCTCGCAGGACCTGATGATTACCGGCATCAACGTTCCGGTCCGCATCGGGAATGCGACCGTGCTACCGGGCGACGTGGTGTTCGGGGATCGCGAAGGCGTATACTTCGTGCCTCCGCATCTGGTCGACAAAATCCTGACCAATGCGGACACCCTGCACATCCATGACGAGTGGACGCAGGACAAGTTCCTGCACGAGACGAGCAAGTACAAGTCCAGCGAAATCTATTCGACTCCGCACGATCCGAAGCTCAAAGCGGAATACCAGGAATATCTGAAGAAGAAACTCGCGGACCTGCACGCCAAAGAAGCGCAGGAGAAATAGAACAGGGAAATCAGGCAGTAAAAAGAGGCGGATCCGGCAACGGACCCGCCTCTTTTTATTTGAGGGAGAGATTCAGCGTGACCGCGGGGTGGCTGTCGAAAGAACTCAACGTCCGTGAGGAACTGGAGCGCCCGTTTGCTTCCGCCTTCAACTCATAATCCACGTCCGTGCTGAGGCCATGGAAATAGTAATCGCCTTTGTCCTTCGCAATGAACGACCGCACCTGCAGCGTCTTCATGTTCTTGAGTTGGACCACGGCGCCGGGTACCGGTGAACCGCCGGCATCCGTGACCGTCCCGGAGACGGACCGCTCCGCGGGCGCTTTGTTCTTCTGGGCGAACGCGAACGTGGCAAGGGTCAAAACCAGAACTGCTGTGGCAATTCGTCTGAGCATCAGTTTCATTCTCGCAGGGCTTCCAACCGATACATTGGATGCGCGGAACGCCGGAGACGTTCCGCGGTTCCCTACACCCACCAGGCGGCTGCCGGCTTTTCTTTGATCACGATCGAATCGAGGAAGCGAATCGCCTTCGTCAGACCTTCTTCGGGCGACAGGATGCTGTCCTCATGCTCGATCGAAAGGACGTAGTCGTAGCCGAACATGCGCAGCGTCGAAATGAACTCGCTCCACCATTCGGCGCCATGCCCGTATCCAACCGTCCGGAAAATCCAGCCCCGGTTCCGTTCGTCCGTGTATTTCTTCGTGTCGAGAACACCCGTCTTCGGCAGATTGCGCTCGTAGATCTGAGTGTCTTTCGCGTGGACGTGATAGATGCAGTCGCCGAGCACACGGATCGCCGCGATCGGATCGATTCCCTGCCAGAACATGTGGCTCGGATCGTAGTTGCACCCGACAGCCGGTCCGCCGATCTCGCGCAGCCGGAGCATCGTCTCCGGACTGTACGCGACAAATCCCGGGTGCATTTCGATGGCGATCTTCACGCCGTGATCGGCCGCGAACTTCCCGCGCTCCTTCCAGTAAGGAGTCACCTTCTTATCCCACTGCCATTCGAGGACATCCAGGTACTCGGTTGGCCACGGACAGGTCACCCAGTTCGGGTATTTCGCGTTGTCGCTGTCGCCGGGGCAGCCGGAGAAGTCGATCACCACGGGAACGCCGAGCTTTTCCGCAAGCAGAATCGTCTTCCGGTTGATCTCCTGATTCGCCTTTGCGAAACCGGCATCCGGATGCAGCGGATTTCCGTGGCAGCTCAGAGCGCTGATCGAAACGCCATGGTCGGCCAGCTTCTTCTGAAACTCTTTCAGCTCGGACTCGTTGTCGAGCATGGACAACTTGCAGTGCGGGTCGCCCGGGTAGTTGCCGGTCCCGAGTTCAACGGTCGAAACGCCGAGACCGGTGAGTTTCTTCAGTACGTCGTCCAGCGACAACTGGGACAGCAGTGGTGTAAATACGCCGACTCTCATCTGGAATCTCCTTTTTGGTCAGGTATTGCGGAACGCAATCGAACAGAATATCAGGACCGGCTCGACGTTTCGCGCGGTCCGCGCGTCAACTCTTCAAATGAGACGCACCATTCTGATCACCGCATTTCTATCGGCCGGTCTGGCCCTCCTGTGGGCTCAGCAGCGCCCCCAGACGCCCGCGCACCCCGCCTTCGAGGTTACTTCGGTTTTTCCCCGGGAAATCGCACCCGGCCAGTTCCGGCAGGTGGAACTGCACGAACTGCAGTTGCTGGCCGATCAGGGCTGGGAACTGGTGAGCGTGACGCCTTACGTTTATCGCAATGAAGAGCGCAACAACGGCGACATGCGCGGACCGAAACCCGTTGTGACCCAGACGTACCCGGCGTATTTCTTCAAGAGGACACGGTTGAGCCGCTAGTGAGAATAAGGGAGGCCACCGGCGTATGAGGGTGTGAGGGGACTCAGTGAGCGCGGTGGCCGTCGTACGTCTGGGAGGTATTGACGGTGACCGGCGATTTGGTTCCCGAATTTTTTTTGTCCGCGGCGCCGTGCATCCTCAGATACGCCGCTACCGTGGGAAATCCATTGTCGATTGCCGCCTGGATGGCGTTGTGACCCGCCTTATTCGCGAAGTTGGGATTGGCGCCGTTTGCCAGCAGAACCGCGACCACGTCCTGATAACCCATGGATGCGGCGGAGTAAAGCGCCGTCGCTCCCGAGTCCGACTCCCTCGCATTGATGTCGGCGCCGTGCTCCAGCAGCAGACGGACCATGCTGGCCTGGCCGCTCAAAGCGGCATCGTGCAGCGGCGTCGCCCCGTAGCGATCCCTCGCGTCGATTCTTGCGCCGTGCGCCAGAAGCGCGCCGGCGATCCCGGCATAGCCCTTGAGCGCGGCATCGTGCAGCGGCGTGGAACCGTCCCCGGTACGCGTGTTCACATCCGCGCCCCGGTCGGCGAGCATCCGAACCAGATCCGCCTCGCCACGCAAGACCGCCTCGTCCAGCAAGCCCGATTCACGTCCGCTCGCCGTGCCGTCGCGTTCGAGGAGACTCCGGATCACATCCGCTCGCCGGGCACGGGCGGCGTTTTCGAGCGGGCTCGCTCCGGAATTGTCTGTTTTCCCCGGCACGGCGCCATGATCGAGCAGCAACGAAACCACATCCGCATTTCCCCGGCCCGCCGCTTCATTGAGAGGAGTGGAACCCGTCTGGGGATTCGGCTCATCGAATGCCGCCCCTTTGGCGATCAGTAGCGCCGCCACCTTGCTCATATCGTGAAAAGCCGCCTCGTCAAGTGGCGTCGAACCGGAAAGGTCCCGCTGATTGACGTGCGCGCCGGCATTGATGAGGAGTCGCGCAATCTCAGTGTGTTCCCGGCCAGCCGCGAGATGCAGGGGCGTAACGCCTGACCGGTACGCCAGATTCACGTCGGCGCCCTTTCGAATCAGCAGGGCGGCGACTTCGGTATTGTCGCGCAGAATGGCGTAGTCAAGAGGGGTGGAACCGGCTTCGGAATGTCGCCCATCCACGGCCGCGCCCCGAGCGAGCAGCAGATGAACGATATCGATTCTGCCGGACCAGACAGCATTCAGCAGCGGCGTGGCGCCGAGAATGTCGTGCCCGTTGACGTTCGCGCCCGCATCGAGCAACGTCTTCGCCTGGGCCAGGTCTCCTGTCGCGATCGCCTCGGACAGCGTTCCGCCGTACGCGGTCACCCCGCACAGCAACGCAACGGAGGTGGCGAGCGCAACGCCCATGAGCTACACCGAGAGGGGTTCCTCTGAAAAACCAACGTACTGCACTTCTTCCTCGAGCGGAATCCCCCACCGCTGCTCGACCCGGTCCTTCAGGTCTGAAATGATGCCGGCCAGATCGCGCGCGGTGCCGTTTCCGGCGTTGTAGATCAGATTGGCGTGGTAGTCGGCGACATGGATATCGCCCGATTTCATACCCTTCGCGCCCACCTGCTCCAGGAACCAGGCAGACGGCACCTTGCCTTCGATAACGACATTTGCCGGTACCTGGCTTGCCACGCGTGGCGGAAGATCCGCGAGAAGAAAGTTCTTGAAAATACTCCCGGCGCACTTCATCGTGGGAGGATACTTCTGGTTGCGGATGCCGAGAATCCGGTCCGCCGTCGCCCGAAGCGCTGCGGCGTCACCCCGCTCCATGGAGAGCCGCGCGGAAAAGATGATCCACTGCTTGTGTCGCTTGAAGATGCTTTCGCGATAGTGAAACTCGCACTGGGCGTTATCGAAGACGCGAATCCCCTGGCCGTCAAAAAATCGGACGCTGTCGATCCGACCGGCGATAGAGTTCCCATAGGCTCCGGCATTTCCGTATATTGCCGCACCCACCGAACCGGGAATTCCCGTCATCGTCTCGATGCCCTTAAGTCCCCGATCGACGGTGTAATCTACAAGCGACTGCAGAATCGCGCCGCTTTCGACGTACACATCCGTGCCGTCAGCCTCGATCCTGTCGCTTGCCAGCTTGAGAATGACGCCGCGAAAGCCCTCGTCCGAAACGATCAGATTCGTTCCTCCGCCGATCACGACCGTGTTGAGCCCGCTCTCCCGCGCGATGCGAAGTGCTTCCACGAAAAGATCGGGATTGCCCGTCTCGGCGTAAATATCGGCCGGACCGCCGATGCCAAATCGGGTATAGCGGGAAAGGGGCGCGTCCCGTAAAACTGTGACCTCGGGCAGCGCTGCGAGCCGCTCAAACGTCTCCTCTACGAGACTCATTAGTTTAATTATAGGTACAGGCTATGAAGAGCACATTTCGGGGTTTTTCCCCCGAGGGCATTGCGTTCCTGCGGGATCTGAAGGCCAACAACGATCGGGAGTGGTTCGCGCCGCGCAAGAGCATCTATGAAGAGCATTTGCGGCTCCCGATGATCGAACTCGTCCGCGCGGTCCATGGCGAAATGCTGCGGTTCGCTCCGGAGTACGTGGGTGAACCCGCGAAATGCATCTTCCGCATCTATCGCGACACGCGCTTCTCAAAGGACAAGACACCTTACAAGACGCACATCGCGGCCTCGTTCTGGCGAAACGGAATGGAAAAGAACCGCGGCGCCGGTTATTACTTTTCCGTCTCTCCCGAAGAGATCGAAATCGCCGGCGGTCTGTATATGCCTGAACCGGAAGT
>DASZUZ010000221.1:0-19771 GCA_035547415.1 Bryobacteraceae bacterium
GAATCCTGCGCGTCCCGCAGTTCTGTAATCAGGCTCGTGCCGGCATGTATTAGCGGAACTTCGACTACGGTATTCGAGCGCAGGAAGTGCAGGTAGGCGCCCGCCGGACGTTTACCGAATGCCCGCTCGATCGCCAGTGCATAGAGTTCCAGCTGCGGGCCATATTCGTCCGCGCGAACGGTCATGTCCGTCTTGTAATCCACGAGATAGATCTCGCCATCCTCTTCGAACCAGAGATCGATGGTTCCGCGGACGAGAATACCTTCCATGTCCGCGATAAAGTCCCATTCCCGTTCGACCCGGGAGGCAGCCTGAGCGCGGCGGCCAAGGTCGCTTTCCAGAAATACATTGGCCAGTATGCGCGCCTCGGCCGGATACTCGCCGGGCTTCCCGGACAGCGCGGCGTGGACGAGCGATCCCAGGTCGGCGGCTGAAATATCAGGGTCTTCCGTTTGCGGAAGATCCGCGGTCAAGTCTTCGTCGATCGGGTCTTCGGGATCGAAGTGAACGAACCTCGATCCGTTCCACCCGAGATAGCGTTGCAGGTAGTATTTCCTTGGGCAATTCGCGAACACAGCAAGCGACGTAACATTGACGGCAGTTTCATGCCGGTCGCCCATGGCCGGACGCGAAACGGTAATGACGTCCGCGGACCGCTGCCGTCCGCCCGACTGCGTTTCGGACGCCGGAGGGTCGGCATCGGTGACCAACGCGGAGACCTGGAATCCATCCATGGTCAGAATGGCGGGGTTCGCCGACGCTGTTTGTTCGGTCAGATTGAAAAGCTCATCGATCCGGCGCGCCCAGTTTGAGGGACGTTGTTTGCCGCAGGAATAAGAAAGGATCAGGTGTTCTTCGGCCCGAGTCATCGCAACATAGAGCAGGCGGCCGGCCTCCTCGTCATCGCGTTCTTTGAGCCGGTCGCTGTTTGAGAGAGCCCAGGTGTCTTTCAGCCCGTTGTCGCTGAACGGATCTTTCCATTTGATCCCGAGGCCATGTTCCGGCGTAAAGCTGATGGATGGCGAACTCCGTTGCGTGCCCTTTTCCATGCCGGCGATGATGGTGACGGGGAACTCGAGTCCTTTTGAGGCGTGGGCCGTCATTACCTGAACGCAGTTACCCTGATCCTCATCGGAAAGATCGGTTTCCGCACTGACGGCATTCTCGAGGCTCTCGAGTTCGTGCAGGAATTCGAGCAGCGGGCGGCCTGCGCCGCGGGTGCGCGCGAGGTGAAGAAAGGCCTCGATATTCTGCCCCGGAATGGAGCCCGGCATCCAGTCGAATCGGCAATCCGACAACGCGCGGGCAATGAGAACGTCGAGCGGAATGATCTGCTGATCTTCGCGCCACCGCCTGAGGTTGCGATTAAACCGAACGATTTTCTCAGCGTCTTCGTCAGAGAACCCTTCCAGGCTCGCCGCATCGTATGCGAGCCGGTTGAGTCCGCCGGTCAGGGAGTTTCCGAGCAACCGCAGACGCAGCAGCGCTTCATCGCTGTTGCCGATCAGCGTGGAGCGCAACACCGTGGCGAGCGCGATGCTCTCGCGAGGATTGGCAACCACCCGCAGCAACGCAATGGTATCGAGGCCCTCACGCGAGAGGAGAAAAGATTGCCGGCGGCCGCATACGTAAGGAATGCCGAGGCGATCGAACTCGCCCAGAACAGGCTGCATCGACTCGCCGTTTCGGCAGAGTACCGCAAAATCGCCGAAGTCCTCTGATCCCGGCTCGCCCCGCAGCGCGAGAATTCGATGCGCAATCCATCGTGCCTCCCGATTGCTGGCTTCCTCTTTGTCCTCATCGAAGGAACGCAGGATTTCGATGGAAGGTGTGGTTTTCTCCTCGAATTTCGCGGCGGCGAGCAGTTCGCGGGCCTCGATTCCTTCCGCCGCATTCAGCAGAGCTTCAACGCAACGCAGAATCTCGGGCCGGCTGCGGAAGTTGTGGAGCAGTTCTGTCGAGTGTTTGCGAGCTTCTTCGATCTCTTTCCGGTAATCCCGAAAGATCTTCGGCCGCGCGTGGCGAAAGCCATAGATCGACTGATTGATATCCCCGACGGCGAAGAAAACATCTTCGCTCCGAATGAGACGAATCAGTTCGGACTGCTGCTCGTTGATGTCCTGAAACTCGTCGAGCATGATCTGGCGGAACTGGTCGCGCACCCGGTCGCGTACCTCCTTGTTGCGACCAAGGAGTTCGATGGCGCGTCGTTCCAGATCGTTGAAGTCGAGGGTGCCCGCCGCAGCTTTGCGTTTTTTGTAGAGATCGTCAAAGCGGGCGAGAATATCAAAGACGATCGCGCGGAAGAAGGAAGTGCGGGCCTCGACGGCGGTGGCCCGGATGGCCGGAAGGAGCGATTCCTTGAATTCCTTGAGCGCGTCCTTCGCAGACTCGGGAACACGGCCGAGGTGCAGCCGTTTCTCGCCCAGCACGGGAAGAATCGCTTCCAGTTCACCGCCGTCCACCGCGCTGAGATTGTCCGCCCATTCGAGCAGCGTATCGAGTTGTTTGCGCTGGCCGTCCCTGAGATCGATTCTCGGTGGCCACGACGCGAGGATCCGCCGTAAGCGAACGGCGGCCTCGGCGGGCGTGACCGGATCAATCGGGCCTGGCATCGCGCGCACTTGCTCAATGGAGCGGCCCGCCGAGCGAATACCGTCATAGGCGCTCTTCAGATCGCCGGCAATCCACGGCGTCTGCAGGGCCTCGATCAGCGCGAGCGCATCCTCGCGGCGATTCGCTACCAGTTCGTCCAGCGCTTCGTTCAGGCACTCGAGCTGGAGGTCGTCCGCCTCACGGGCATCGAGAACGGAAAAGCGCGGATCGATGCCCGCGGCGATGGCATTCTCGCGCAGCAGTCGCGCGCAGAACCCGTGAATCGTCGAAACCCAGGCGGATTCGAGTTCGCGCAGACGGAGTTCGTCATGATGGAACTTCTCAGCGAGCTTCGCCTTCATGTTTGCCGCGGCCTTCTCAGTGAAAGTGATGGCCAGGATCTGGCGCGGCTCGAAACTATGGTCGTCAATGAGACGGCGATAGCGCTCTACCAGGACAGTCGTTTTTCCGGAGCCCGGTCCCGCAACCACGCAGGCGTCCAGTGAACGATAGCGAATGGCTTCGTTTTGCGCGGGCGTGAAATCAGGCACCGTGCGCTCCCGTGATCATGACGAGCCCTTGCTTCGTTTCGTAGCGGCAGGCCTGCGCGTAATCGCACCAGCGGCATTGATCGGGCTCGACGGGTTCGGGATGAATGGCTCCGCCGAGAAAACTCTCGATTCGTCCGACGGCGCGGGCGCGAGCGTCTTCAATCCAGTTGGGCGGCATCTCCTTCAGATCGAGATCGACTCCGGGAACGGCTCCCCATCCGAATCGCTTGTCCTCGCGGACTGCCACGTACATCATTGCAATGGTGTTCAGATTGCGCTGCTCGCGAGCCGCAAGCGCATAGAGCGGCCCCTGGAGCTTTACCTGGCTCTCGACGAACTGCTCTACACGGGCAGTCCGGCTGCTCTTGTAATCGAGGATGACGCAGTCCCGGTCGTTCATGAGGTCGATACGGTCAACACGGCAGTTGACGGTGATGCCGCCGGGGAAATCCAGCGCAAGTTCCACTTCGGGTTGAGAATCCACGGGTGTCCATTGCTCGCTCGCGCTGACCCGTGAGGCAATATTGCGAAGTTGCATGCGTTCGACCTCGAGCCGGTATCCGGGTGGCAGATGCTTCTCGCGGCAGGCTTTATCGAAGGCCGCTTCGAACAGAGCGACGAAATCCCCGGTTCGTCTGAGTTGAAGCCATGCCTCCAGAGCCTCATGCAGGATGAGGCCGGTGACCCGTGGCTGCAGTCGTTCCTGGGGCCGCTCGGGACGTCCTTTAAGCCCAAGCGTCCGACCGGCGAAGAACCGGAAGCGGCATTGCACCATATCTTCCAGCGCCGTGAGGCTGATGCGCTGGTGTTGCTGCGCGAGCGATGCGAGAAGGGCCGGCGCATCGATCCGTCCAGCCAGACTGAAACCGGCAGGCTCCCCCACGGGCGCGGGACGGCAAAGCCGCGCTTCTTCAAACTTCGGCGCAGGATTTTCCATCCGCAGGTTCACGATATAGCGCGACGATTCCACGCTCTTGCCGGCGGCGTCGTGCGCAGGCCATGTCAGGACAAGCGATTCGTCCGCCCGGCCCTTCAGCGACTCGAATAACGCATCCTCCTCGCGATCGGAATCGGCTGCCTTGCGCAGCGGAATGCCGGATTTGCGAAGCGCGTCAATGTCGGGATCGGAAAAGAGCAGGTTCTGCGGGTTCTTCTTCGGATAATCCCGGTCGGTCATGCCGCAGACGAACAGCGTGGTTACGTTCCACTGGCGTGCTTCAAACACGCTCATCACATGGACCACATCGCGCCGGTCGTCCGGTGCCTGAACGCTCGTTGCATCAATGGACTCAGATGCGACGCGCCAGAAGGTTTCGAGCGTCAGGGACTCGCTCTCGGGCCAGAAACTGCTGACGGACGCAATAGCGTCACACCAGGCGCGCAACCCGGCTACGTGACTTCGCATCGTCTCGACAGCGGCGAAGTCGCGCGGCAGGTCGATCATCCCAGGGCGATAGAGGCTTTCCCCGAGTAGAGTGAACCGCCGGATCCAGTCGGTTGCGCGCAGTTCTTCTTTGCCCCATGCTTCGATCGCAAAGCAATGGCGCATGCGCTTCGCCAGATCCTCCTCGGCCAGCGCAAGCAGCGCGTCGGCGCCGCGACCCGGCATTGCCTCGCGAACCTGAAAGTCGAACCGGTCGAAAACGGCGCTCTTGCCCCAGCCTGGATGCGCGCGCAGGGTATCCAGCGTGCGGCCGAATTCCCACCCGTGGAGAACGCATTCGATCAGGCCGCTCAGGAAAGTCGCCGCGGGGTGCCAGACAAGAGCGCTCGCGAAATAGTACCGAGCCGGGATTCCGAAGCGCTCGAACGTGGCGCGGAGCAGCGCCAGATACGAAGGTGAGTCTCGCAGCGCCACGCCGATTTCCCGGAACGGGATGCCCCGGTCCTGGCTGGCAACGATGCGACGCGCAATCTCATCGGCCTCGCGCTCGATCGAATCGGTGGCCACGGTAGTGATTCCGGATTTTCTCGGAGAAGCCGCGAGCAGACGATCCTGTGCGCCCATCTCAAGGGCGAGCCGGCGAATCTCACTGGCGGCTTGTGAGTCGGAAAGCGTCAGAGTGAGGTCACAGGTCTTCGCAAGGCTGCGGATCAGCTCGGTTTCGAGGGAACTGAAGTGAAGGAAGCCGTCGAACCACAGCCGCATGCCGCCGGTGTTCGTCGCCGCCGAGCGGAACAGATCCACCCGGGAGTCGTATCCACAATCGCGCACTTTTGCGGCAACAGCGCGCCAGACCTTCTCGAATGCTTTCCCGTGCGACGAAAGTTTGCGAACAGCGGCGAGCCTCTCGGGCGTACAGCCGGCGTTCTCGAACAGGCTGATCGTGTCGATAATCGTCGACGTCATGCCATCTGTTCCGGCGACCTCGGCGAATTCCGGGATTGTCGCTTCGAGGAGAACGCTACGCACGATGGCCCGCAGCAGTCCGGGAGGCGTCTGATGCCGCTCCGGCGCCCGGTCGCGGACAAAACGGTTCAGGGAAACGACGGCGGATGGCGAGAAGACGACGCCGTCCCGCGCCAGTTCGTGCTGAAAATGCCGGACCAGCGTGGCAGTCGGCACGACAATCTGCGCCGTTGCGGGGTTGTCTCGCAACGCCTGTTTGAACTCGCGAAAGACCTGGGCTGTCTTGCCCGCGCCCGGCGCGCCCCGGATCAGCCGCATGTCGATTCAGCACAGGCGAAGAAAAGGAGAACCCGGGTGCGCATGTCTCTACGGTAGCAAAGGGTTGTTGAGAAGATACGGGGGATGAGTCCGGCCCGCCCATCGCTCAACGTACACATACGCCGGACGCGGCATATCGCGGATCTTTTGTGGTGGGCGGCGCCCGCGTTGTTCCTCCTCTGGCTCTATCGCGACAGCTTCCGGATCTGGTTTCGGGAAGATGACTTCTCGCTCCTGGCGTTTGTGCGGCAGGTGCACGGAGGGGACGATTTCTTCCACGTTCTGTTCCGGCCCTATGCACAGGGGACGATCCGTCCATGGAGCGAGCGCCTTCCGTTTCTGCTGTCCTGGAATCTGTTCGGGCTGGATAATCTGCCGTTCAGGATTGGAGTGATCGCCACCGCGATGGCGGACACGGTCCTGATTTCCTGGGTCGCGCGGCGAATCACGGGATCACGGCTGGCAGGCGCTGCGGCGGCTGTCTTCTGGGCCGCAAGCGCCGCCATCATCAGTCCGATGACGTGGAATTCTTCTTATAACGAGGTGCAATATCCGCTTTTCCTGTTGGGCGCACTGGCTCTGTTCATCCGCTATATCGAAACGGAACAAAGCCGTTACTGGTGGGCTCAATTGACGGTTTTCGCGTTGGGGTTCGGCTCGCTGGAGAACAACGTTGTCTATCCGGCGATCGCCGCCTCCTGGGTCATATTTGTCGCGAACAAATCGAACCGAAAAAACCTCCTGGCCGGTATTGCGCCGCTCTTCGGCATCTCGTTCCTGTATGTCCTTATCCATATGAAGGTTGCGCCCGTTGCGCCGGATGGTCTTTACGCCGTGCGCATCGACGCCCGAATCGCCGCGACCTTCTGGGAGTACTGGCGCTGGGCTTTTCTTTCTCCGGGATGGGCTGAGAGCGGATTCTCCCGCCTGAACGGCTTGTGGATCGGCGTGCTCGCCATGGGAGCGCTGGTTGCCTTCGCCGTCTCGCGAATTCAACGCCGGGACTATCGCGCGCTGTTCTGTCTCTCCTGGTTCCCGTTGACTCTGGCGCCGATGCTGCCGCTCCCGGACCGGCATACTGAGTATTACCTGAGCGCCCCGGTGATCGGCCTCGCGATGCTGGCGGGTTGGGGCCTGGCAGTCGCGGCGAATGCGGGTTGGATCTGGCGGGCCGCCGCGCTGGTTCCGGTGCTTGCCTGGTTCACCGGCATGGTCCCGGTAGTGACGGTGATGACGCGCCGCTATGTTGAGGAGTCCAGGCTGTCACGAACTCTGATCCTCGCAGCTCAGGCCGCTCACCAGACGCATCCCGGCAAGGCAATTCTGCTCGACGGAATAAGCCCCGTACTCTACCAGGTGGCAATCTTCGAAGGTGGCTTTCGCGCCGCAGGCATCCCGGAGGTGTACCTCACGCCCGGTTCAGCGGCAACAGTCCGTCCGGCCCCGGATGACGACGATTTCAAGAGAATGACTATCGATCCGGCGGTGACTCTCCGCGCGCTTGAACAGGATCGCGCCGTTGTGTACTCGTTCGCGGGCGATCACTTGCGGAACATCACGAGGCCGTACGGTCTCGCGGCGGAGGCGAACCGCCACGAAACGCCGCAACGCGTGGAGGTCGGAAATCCGCTGTATTCATACCTCGTTGGGCCGGAATGGTTCGCGGGCCTCAATGGCATGCTCTGGATGCCGGCGGCCGCGACAGTTCGGATCGGTGGTCACACCCACCCTGGACAGCGGCTTCGCATTGATGGATACTGCGCGGAAACGCTGCTGGCGACGGGGCCTTTCCGTGTGGCTCTCACGGCAGATGGAGTGCCGCTGGGCGAGGTGGAAATCACCGCGCCGGAAACGCATTTTGACCATACTTTTCTGTTGCCGGACTCGCTGATCGGAAAGGGGCTCATGGAAGTCACTATCCGCGTCAATCCCGTGGAACAAGTCGGCGGGCGCGTTTATGGGGCGCAGTTCGGAACCATCTCAATCGAGCGCTGAATTCCCTCCGTTCTCGTGAGGGTCCACAAAATGGTGGCACAGATCAGCGGAATCACGCCAAAACCAAAGAACACGGGCGTGTACGAGTAGTGCTCGACAACCCAACCCGTGATCAGGGTGAAAACCATCCCGCCGAAGCCGGAGCCCATGCTGGCAAGCCCATAAACCGAGGCGACGGCATTCTTCGGAAACACATCTGCCGGAAGAGCCAGCATGCTGGCGAGAGCGCCGGTATAGCCCGTCATCGCCACCGAAACAAACGCGATGGACACTGCGGCGGAAGATGCGAGCACGGCGGGAATCGCGGCGAGCATCAGAATCGCGAAGATCGTGATTGATGTTTTCCTCGCTCGCGTGACGGCCATGCCGCGCCGGATCAGCCAGCCCGAGACCAGGCCGCCGAAGATATTTCCGGATCCCGCGACGAGAAAAGGAATCCAGGCATAGGCTCCGATCGCAGCCATATCGAAGTGGCGAGCATTCTTGAGGTATTCGGGAAACCAGAAAATGTAGAAATACCAGACCGGATCGAGGAAAATCTTCGCGAACGTGAAGCTCCACACAAAGCGCGTGCGGAACAGGTTCCACGGCGACGGGACGGGCGCCTGCGCCTCTCGGAGCGTCTCGGGCGGCGTCTTGTAGCTCGGCCACCAGAACAGCAGCCATATAAACCCGAGGACGCCGATGCCCGCAAATGCGTACTGCCAGCCAAATCGAAGCAGAACCCAGGCGACGACAGGCGGCGCGAGGATAGCGCCGGCGGCGGACCCGCTGTTGAAGATGCCAGAAGCCAGCGCGCGCTCCCGCTCGGGGAACCACTCGGCCACGATTCGAATCGCGGCCGGCCAGTTGCCCGCTTCGCCGGCTCCGAGCAGGAACCGGTAGACGCCGAGACTGGTCGCACCTCGCGCAAACGCATGGAGGATCGAAGCGGCCGACCACCACGCAATGCACAGCGCGTATCCAAGGCGCGTGCCCAGACGGTCGATCAAGGGGCCGGACACCCCGTTCATGATCGTGTAGGCCAGAAGAAATCCGCTGACGACGTTCGAGTAGGTCACATTGCTCATGTGAAACTGCTCGCGCAGAACGGGAGCGGCGACCGAAAGTGTCTGGCGGTCGAGATAGTTGATCAGGGTTGCCCAGAAGGCGAGCGAAATCATGAACCAGCGGCGGCGGGAGAGGGTCACGAGGAAAGGGCATTATACGTCCTGGTCAACGAATTGCTTTGCTGTGCGGCGTTATGGGATCCACACGGAAGACACAACTGCTGGCCACGGCGGGATTGTTCGGACTGCTGACCGGCGCGTTTGCGCAACAGCCGAACAACGATCCGTACAATCCCCACAATCAGAGGGGCGCGAATGCGGCGGGAAATCGCATGGGGAATGTCAGCCCTTCACTGATGGATATGGGCTTTGGAACGGACCAGGGGAACGCCGGACCGTTCGTCACCATGGCCGATAAGCAGTTCGCGCAGATGACTGCGCTGCGAGCCATGATGGAAATTGAACTTGGAAAAGCTGCCGTGGAAAAGGGCGACAGTGTGGAGGTGCGCAACCTCGGCCAAAGGATGGTGGACGATTACACGAAGTGGTCGAACGGTATCCACCGGGCGTCAGCGAGGCTGAACATTCCCTTGCCGGAGGAACTCGACGCAAAACGGAAGGCGCGACTCGGAAAAGTCGAGGTCCTTTCCGGGCCGGAGTTCGACCAGGCTTATCTGAAGGAAATGGTGCACCTGCAGAATAAGGCGCTGACGATCACTCAATACGAGGCCACCAACGCTGGCGTGACGATGTTTCGCAACTGGGCCGGAAAAATGATGCCGACCATTCAGGAACACCTTCGCGTCGCGAAGCAATGCCTGAATCCGACGGTGGTGAGCAGGAAATAGCTCTTCCACGCTTCCCGTATTGCCGAGCCGGGAAACGGCCGTCGCGACGAACAGCTACTGCGTTCTGACCGACTCCGGAACCAGATCCTCAAAACTCGCCGGAGGATTGTAGTACAGCATGCGCTTGCAACTCTCGCACACCATAATCGCGTCGCCGCGCTTCAGTTCCTGCAGAAACTGAGGCCGGAGCGCCATGTTGCACTTCGAGCATCGGCCATTGACGGCTTCGGCAATCGCAATGCCGGCCCGGCCCTTCCGAATCCGTTCGTACTCAGCCGCGACTTTCGGCGTCATCTCCGAGATGATCTGCGCGCGTTCCTTTGTGAGCCCTTCGATCTCACTCTGGTCGGCAGCGGTCTTCTCGCGCGCCTGCTTCTTCTCTCCCTCTACCTGCTTTTTCTCTTCGGCGAGGGCCAGTTCCGCCCCTTTGACGTTCTTCTCGAGCGGTTCGGACTCCGTCATCAGTTCGAGAATCCGGTCCTCAATGCGCCGGATCTCCTGCTGGGCGAATTCGATTTCATGCTGGAAGGCGTGGTATTGATCGTTGGTTTTCGCCTCCATCATCTGATTTTTCAGCTTTGAGATCTTCTGCTCGTTGACCTGAATGTCGCCCTCGAGACGCTTGCGCTCTTTCTGATTGGCGACCAGCGCCGCACGATCGGCTTCGAGGCGCTTCTGGTGTCCTTCGAGCTTTTTCTCAATTTCGGCGATGTGTTTCGGCAGCGCCGCGATCTCCTTCGTTACTGCGCCAACCCGGTCGTCGAGGATCTGCAGCCGGATCGCAAGCTGGATATCGGGAAGCATGTGTGTTTGCTCGGAGTGTAACAGACGCGGGCGTTCTCAAATGCGCGGGCCGCGCGAAAGCTTCCTCAGTACTGTCGCTTTGACCTCCGCCAGTTCCGGGATCCGGAGTGCCGATGCGGTGGCGTAAAACACCAGGGCGCCCAGTGGAATACCGGCGATGACGTTGAGGGCCCGTGATGGCGAGATGCGAACCAGCCCGTAGCAAACCGCGCCCATGAGTGCCGCGGCAAGTATAATCTTCGCAAGACTGATTCCCATTTCGCGGGCGCGAACGCCACCGATCCTGCGCCGCATCAGAGTCAGCAAGACGAGCGAGTTGAACAGGGCAACTATGGAAAGAGACAGCGCCAGCCCCGCATGGCCGAACCCGAGTACCCGCACGGTCGTGAATGCCGTAACCGCGTTTACCACGATGGAAGCCATGCTGACGATCATCGGGGTCCGCGCGTCCCCCAACGCATAGAAGGCAGGAGAGAGCAGCTTCACGGAGGCGTAGCCGGCAAGACCGATGGCATAACAACTCAGCGCGATTGCGGTCTGGTGCGTGTCAAAGGAGGAGAAGCGGCCATGTTGATACACGATCCCGATCATGCTTTCCCCCACCACCGCCAGACCTACTGACGCTGGGATCGTCGTCAGCAGGATCATCACGATCGACCGGGACAACGTCTCTCGAAACTCCACGTAGTTTCCGTGAGCCGCGCTTCGGGCGATGCGGGGCAGGGTAGCGGAGGCGATTGAGATCCCGAACAGCCCGAGAGGCAACTGCTGAAAGCGAAATGCGTACGACAGCCAGCTTACGGGCCCGTTCATCACATGACCGGTGGCATCCCGCAAGCTCGCCGCCAGGTTCGTGTTCACCAGAACATTAATCTGCACGGACGCACCCGAAAGAATCGCTGGTCCCATGAGCTTCAGAATGTCCCGCACGCCTTGATGCCGCAGGTTCCAGGCGGGCCGCCACATGAAGCCCGCGCGCCAGACGCTCGGAAGCTGAAAGAGTAGCTGCGCGAGTCCACCGAAGAGGATCCCAAAGGCCATTCCATACACCGGCGTAATGCCAAAGCGCGGCCCGATCCAGTATCCGAGCGTCAGCCCACAAACGATGGAACCGATATTGAAAAGGCTCGATGACAACGCCGGGATGCCGAACTGATGATTGGCGTTCAGGATGCCCTGCGCCTGCGCGGCGAGCGCAATCAGCGTCAGGAACGGGAACATGATGCGAACGAGTTGGGTCGCCAGTTCGAATTTGCCCGGAACGGCCCGAAAACCGGATGCGAACAGCTCGACGAAAGCCGGGCTGAAGATCATCCCGAGCGCGCACAATGTTCCCGTGATTGCGACCAGGAGCGTCGCCGTGACGTTCGAGAGTTCCCGCGCCTCTTCCCTGGTTCTGGTTGCGAGATATCGCGTAAAAGTCGGAACGAACGCGGATGCCAGCGCGCCTTCGGCGAACAGGTCGCGCGCCAGATTGGGAATGCGATAGCCGAGGACGAAGGCGTCAAACGTGGCGCCCGCGCCGAACAGCCAGCCCAGCACGCTCTCGCGGACGAGACCGGTCATGCGGCTGGCGGCTACGGCAGCGGAGATTACGCCCGCGGATTTGAGGATGCCCTGTTCCGGCCGGGGACCGGCGGCGTTATGTGTCACGGAGTCCCGGTCGGGACGCATGCGTCAGACCAGCACCCGGCGCAGTTCGATCTCCTCGTGCATATCCCGCGTCTGTTCGAGGCTCGCGAAGTTCATCCCGGGCAGCCTGGCGGATGCGGTTCCCGCCGCGACTCCCCATCGCACCGCTTCCTCGAACTCTTCTCCCTGCTCGAAAGCCCACATGATGGCGGCCGCCATCGCATCGCCCGCGCCAATCGGCGAAATGGCGTCGACGCGAGGGGGAATCGCTTCCCACATTGCGGCTTCCGCCACTCCAATTGCTCCCCGGCTCGCGAGCGAGAGCACGACGGATTCCGCGCCCAGCGATTGAATCCTGCGCGCCGCGGCGATCGATTGCGACCTTGTCAGCAGAACCGTGTTGAGAAGCCGTTCCGCTTCCTGCTGGTTGGGCGTCACGATGGTCGGGCTGGCTTCGATGCCCTGCGCCAGAGCCTCGCCATCCGTATCGAGCAGCGTTTTCACGTTCTTCTTGCGGGCGCGGCCGATGAGCTGCGCATAAAACTCGGAAGGAACGCCCGGCGGAAGGCTGCCGCACAGCATCAGCCAGGAAGCATGCGCAAGTTGCGATTCCACGGTACCCACGACGCTCGCAATCTCTCCCCGGTCCAGACGGGGCCCGATCTCGTTGAGCTTGATAGTGAGGCCGTGACGGTCGGTAATCGTGAGATTCAACCGGATGTCCTGCCGGATGGGGACGGTGGAAACCGGGAATCCGCACCGCTCCATGTAGTGCTCGAAACGGGTCCCGCGTTCACCGCCCGCAGGCAGTATGGCGTGCGTTTTTCCGCCAAAGGAATGGATTACGCAGGCCGCGTTGATGCCGCGTCCGCCGGGTGAGTCCTTGCTCGAAAGGATATAGGCGCGGTCGTCGAACGCAAGCCGGTCGACGGCGATGGTCCGGTCGATCGCCGGATTCATGGTCAGGGTCACGATCAATGAAACCAGCATACCTGCCGGACTACTTCAGAATGCTGAACATATTCGAAAAGTCGTCGGTCCACATACGGAAATGGGGCTGCGGCGCCAGTGCCTTTCCCGATTTCAGCGAATCCGGCAGCGGCGCGCCCTTTTCGAGGAGCAGAGCCCAGGATGAAGAGTTGCAGAGGAAGTCGTCTTCCGCGGCCGTATAGTTGAAAACCAGGCCGAGTTTGTCGAAATGATCGGCCGCGCGCTCCATCACGGGTTGAAGATCGAGGTAACGGTTCGAGATGTTGACTGCGAGAATCCCGCCCGGCCGCAGGTGGCGGAAATAGATCTCGAAAGCCTCGCGGGTAATGAGATGAACGGGGACCGAATCGCCGGAAAAGGCATCCATCACGAGCAGGTCGAATTGCTGGCCGGGTTCCCGCTCGAGGGAAAGCCGCCCATCGCCGAGCGCGACTTCGATTTTCGCGGGAGTGTCGCTGAGATAGGTGAATTGCGTCTGCGCGAGATCGAGCACGAGCGGATTCAGTTCGTAGATCCGGAAAAGGTCGCCGGCCTGCCCGTAGGGAGCGAGAGCGCCCGCCCCCAGGCCCAGAATGCCCACGCGCCAGGGCTTGCCTGGCGGTCTGGCGCGCATGGCGTGGCCGATCCCGCTGGCCTCGCAAAAGTAGGCGACGGGCGTATGCCGATATTGCGGATCGCGCATCTGGATGCCGTGATTGATACGCCCATGGAGCAGTTTGCGGTCCGCGTCTTCTTCGTCATCCGCGCCTTCGTCGACCACGCGCAGTTCTCCGTAAAAGTTGCGCACCACTGCCCGGTATCCGCTCACCGCATTGCGCGTTATGGCGCCGACGATCAGAACATAGGTGACCAGCGCGGCGACCAGTCCCACGGTGAAGACGGGGCGTAATCCCTGCCTGACCAGCAGGTAGACCACGAGGCCGGCGCAGACGGAAAGCGCGATGGGGAACTCATAATATGCGTTAAAGAGGTTCGGCGCGACGAGACCGACAAACAGACCGCCGATCGCGCCGCCTACCGAGATCATGACGTAGTAACTGGTCAGCCGGTCCGGGTGTGGCTTCAGGCGCGCCAGTTCGCCGTGGCAAACCATGCAACAGATGAACAGCGAGGCTGCGAGTATCGCGATCGTCGGGCCCATGTGAATCCGAAGGGATCGCGGCCACAGATAATACGCGAAGCAGCCCAGCGCTACGGGTAAAAGCGCCATGCAGGAACTCCGGTGATAGAGTTTCGGCGATTCGAAGCAGAGGATGAAACTGAGCAGGTAAACGCTGAGCGGCAGGACCCACAGAAACGGGATCGCGGCGATGTCCTGTGTCAGGAATGTCGTAACGGCCAGCAGCAGCGAGGAAGCGCATGCGGCCAGCGCGATCCACAGGAACTGTATTCCCCATGGGGGCGGCGCGGATCGGCGAGCGTACGTTGCGGGCGCAGCGGCGCTCGGACCGCGCGAGTACACCCATGCGGTGACGCCGCACGCCACCACGAAAATACCGTATCCCGCGGACCAGATATAGCTTTGGGCGTGTACTGACAGATTGGGCTCGATCAGAACCGGATAAGTCAACAGCGCCAGCATCGAGGCGAGGTTTGAGAGGGCGAACAGCCGGTACGGCACGGCGCCGCTGCGCCGGGTATACCAGGCCTGAAGAAGCGGGCTGGTGGTCGACAGAATCAGGTAAGGCAGTCCGATCGTCGCCGTCAGCAAGCCCAGAATGAGAAACGATGGATTCGAGGCATCGGTCGGCTTCCACGACGGGTTCGGGAGGATCGGCAGGACAGTGAGACTTGCGGTCAGCAGGATCGCGTGGACGGCAACCTGCCGGGCGGGCTGCAGCGAGTGCAGAAAGTGGGCATAGACGTAACCGGCCAGAAGAGTCATCTGGAAAAAGAGCATGCAGATGCTCCAGACAGCCGAAGAGCCGCCAAACCAGGGGAGAATGATCTTCGCGATGATCGGCTGTACCTGAAACAGCAGGAACGCCGAGACGAAGATGGTCAACGCGCAGAGATACGCTTCCCATAAGAAAGCTCGCGATGCTCGTGGATTGACAGTCATTGCGGAGTTCCCGGGAACACGCCGGTGGTTCTTACAACTGATCCTTGAACTGCTCCAAGGCCACCTTCACCAGTTGCGTTCGCGTCCGTACTCGAAGCTTTTCACAAAGATGCCGCAGGGAAGCTTTGACGGCGCCTTCTGAAATATCCAGCCGCTCCGCCATCTCCCGATTGGTCAGGCCTTGCAGCAAATACCGCAGCACCGCTTTGTCGCGGCCGGTCAGCGCCGGTCTGCCCTGGTGCCGGCTCTTGTCCATCGTCCGGAAGACGGGCGCCAGATACGCTTTTTCAAGCCAGACCTCGCCATTCGCTACCTGGCGGATCGCGCCGGTCAGCGCCTCGCCCGAATGGTGCTTGTGAATGATTCCGCCAACGCCGCCCTGAATCAGTTGCACTGCTTCCTGATCGCTCATTCCGGCCGTCACGATCAGGATTCGTCCCTGATAGCCGGAAGCGCGCGCCCGTGACACGAAATCGATGGCGCGTTCGGCTCCCAGATCGACATCGAGCAGCACCAGATTCGCGCCGCTGCGCACGGCCTTTTCCAGCGCCTCCGCGGCGGACGTCACCTGCCCCACCACAGCCATATCCGGCTCTTTCTCCAGCATCCGCGCGATGCCCTCGCGAAACATCGCGTGATCGTCCACGAGCAGAAGACGAATCGACCCGGCGGATACATCATTCATCGCCACCCTCCATGACTCGCTGCACTTCCACCACAAATCGCGAGCCCTGCTCCCACGGTTCCCACCGCAGATCGCCGCCATAGCTTCTCACCACGGACCGCGAGACATATAATCCAAGTCCGGTGCCGTCCGAGCCGGGCTGAAACGGCGCGAACAGGCGTTCGGGCGCCTGCACGCCGGGTCCGGTGTCTTCGAAGCGAACGCGTATCTGATGCTGCTCGACAGTAGTTGTAATCGATAGTTTGCGCGCTTCACACTCCTGTACGGCCCGGTGACTGTTGCGCGCCAGGTTCAGAAATACCTGAAGAAGACCGTAGCGTTCCGCGAGGACATCCGGAAGCAGCGGCGGCGTCCACCATCGCACCGAACCTCCGATCTCACGCCATTGCGGCTCGATCACGATCCGCAGATCGTCGAGCACGGATTTCAGCGACACCGGCCCGAGCGTCTCGACGTCGCCGGTGTTCAGTTCCACGGAGGCGATTTTTTCGAGCCCGGTCACCAGTGATCTCAACGCCTGCACGTCTTCATTCGGTCCGATCGTTGGATTGTCCCGCAGGTTCGCTGCGACCACCGAAATAGCGCCGCAAAGGTTTCTCACTTCATGCGAAAGAGCCGCCGCCGCAATCTGATTTGCCCGGAGCAACTGTTGCAGGTTCTCCTCTTCGCGATCGCGCATCTCTTCGGAGGAGTCGACAATGATTGCCGCGAGCCGCTGGCCCTCGGGCCCGTTCCACGAGGAGAACCACAGATTCGCCAGAAACACTTCGCCGTTCTCACGAAACCCCTGGCACTGCGCGGCAGTCCGCAATCCCGCCGGCCCCGGATCGAACTGCAGCGCATCCGCCAGCACAGGCAGATAAGGCCCGATCGGACGCCCCTTGAGTGTCTCCGCGTCCGGCAGCATCAGCAGTTCGTTTCCCGCTTTGTTGGCGGCCAGCACGGTACCCGTTCCATCTACCGTCACGATGGCCGCGGGGCTGCTCTCCACCAGAATCTCCAGTTGCTTTTCGGCCTCTCGTCTCAATTCCTGCTCACGCCGGATGTTCGCGTAATGCTCGATCTCCGCCGCCCGGTTCCGGACGACCACAATCAGGCCCGAGCCTGTGTAAGCGAGGAACGCGAACAGGAACCGGAGAAACACTTCGAGGGGCGGTGCGGGAATATCGAAGCTCGATCGGAGCACCGAACAGAGAAGCGCCAGCGCGCCAATCTGAATGGGCCCCAGAACTCCCGCTGCAACAACCATCGGAACGATATACAGGACGCCCAGGGACGCTCGGTTGCCAATGGCCGCATCCGCGACTACGATGGCGGCGATCATGCCGAGGGCGGCCAGAAGAGTCTTGCCCTTGCCCGCTTTGAGAAACAGCGCGATCACACTTCCACGATACGGGCTTACGTCGCGAAGCGCCAATGCCGTTCCGTTGTCGGCGTCGGACAGGACAGTCTGACGCAAAAGCAGGGACTGCCCGCCAACTTAGTAAGTTCAGTGCCTTTCTCGATAAGTCATGCCTTCTGAATCCTCTCCCGGGCCCCGAAAAACCGAGGCTGTCGGATATCTTTCTTTCGATAGCCTGTATCTATCCTTCGAGCGTAAATTTCAGAAATTCCTCAAGTCACAGATTAAAAATATCGATTGGATTTGCCCTGCCGCATTTCGATAGACTTCGATTTCCGGTAGTACAACAGTCACTCGACCAAGTCCGTCGCCGCGCTGACCGGAGCGTCTCCCTACATCTCAACGAACACCAATCTTCTGAAGGAGCAGAAAGGTTATGAACGAGAAGTTGTCCTTTGCGCGTAAGTTGTCCCGGCTTCGGACGCGGTTGCGTGACGCGGAGTGGCGTCGTTATGGCGGGTTGCTGCTGGCAGGCAAGCTCGCTGGAATTGGCTTGCTGCTCCTCGGCATGGTTTTCTTTAATCCCGATCTGTTGGGGATGCGGGCCTTCGCCGCCGATCCACAGCTCAAAGGCAATGACATTGTTAATCCTCTGAATACTGTCTGGACGCTCGTCGCCGCGTTCCTCGTTTTCGGTATGCAGGTGGGCTTCACGATGCTCGAAGCGGGCTTCTGCCGCTCACGCGAGACAGTTAACGTGCTGATGGAATGTATCGTCGATACGTGCCTTTGCGGACTCCTTTTCTACGCGTGGGGATTCGCATTCATGTTCAGTCATGGCAACGGTTTCATCGGCATGAACTGGTTCTTCCTCCAGGGCGCTCCGGCGACCTATGAAGGTACCGGCGTCGCGTTCCTCGCCGTCTGGATCTTCCAGTTCGCTTTTGCGGATACCTGCTCCACCATCACGTCGGGCGCCATGATCGGCCGCACCGGATGGGTCGGCGACATCCTCTACAGCATCGCGGTCTCCGGCTTCATCTATCCGATCATTGGCCACTGGACGTGGGGACCCGACGGTTTCCTCGCAACCATGGGCAGCGCCGGCAACTTCCTGCCATGGCTTGGAACCGGCTTCCATGATTTCGCGGGTTCCACGGTCGTCCACTCCATCGGCGGCTTCATCGCCCTCGCCGGTTCCATCGTCCTGGGTCCGCGCATCGGCCGCCGGTTCAAGCGCGACGGCGGCGGGCCAATGCTCCCGCACGATCTCACCATCGCCGCTTCGGGCGGTCTCCTGCTGTGGTTTGGCTGGTACGGATTCAACCCCGGCAGCACGCTCTCCGCCATGGACATGGTGGGCATTGGCCGCGTGGCGGCCAACACCACGCTCGCGGCGTGCGCTGGCGGTCTGGTCGCGATGTTCGTCGCTTACTTCATGAGCAAAAAGTGGGATCTCAGTTTCACGGTGAATGGCTTTCTGGCGGGTCTTGTGGCGATTACCTGCCCCTGTTACTGGGTCAGCCCCACCGGCTCCATCCTTCTCGGGGCCGTGGCGGGAGGGGTCGTCGTCGCGGGCGTCGAACTTCTCGAATATCTGAGGATCGACGATCCCATCGGCGCTGTTCCGGTTCACGGAATGTGCGGCATCTGGGGAACGATTTCTCTCGGGCTCTTTGCTTCGGGAGAATACGGCGCCACCGGGCCGTTCGCGGCCGATAATTCGGCGCCGCTCAAAGGCCTCTTCTACGGCGGCGGCACGCAACTGCTGGTCGCTCAGCTGATCGGCAGCGCGATCACAGTGGTTGCGACATTCTCCATCGCCATGGTCGTAATGTACGCCGTGAACGCGATCGGTCTGCTGCGCGTCTCGAAGGAAGGCGAACTCGAAGGTCTCGATCTGCACGAGCACGGCATCTCGGCCTATCCGGAATACGTCCTCTCATCCATCGCCAGCCCCGCGGCGATGACGCTGTCCGCGGATCGCGCATCATCCCTGGGCAGTCCGATGAAGGTCAAGTTCAGCGAGTCAGGAGACTAAGCGACCATGAAAAAAATCGAAGCAATCATTCAGCCCCATATGCTCGATGCCGTACAAGAGGCGCTGAAAGGTGCGGGTGTGGACGGAATGACTCTCTCTGAGGTTCACGGTCACGGGCGGCAAAAGGGACATACCGAGGTATATCGCGGCTCGGAATACAACGTGGATGTCCGGCCCAAGGTGAAAGTGGAACTTGTGGTGCCGAACAACGAACTCGACCGGATCGTGGAAGTCATCTCGGAATCGGCGCGGACCGGGAAACTCGGTGATGGCAAGATCTTCGTCTCCTCGATCGAAGAGGCCTATCGGATTCGCAACGGTGAGCGCGGCGAAAGCGCTCTCTAGCACTCTGAGCCGTGCGGGAAAAGGCAGGTTCGCCTGCCCTTTCCCGTTCAAATCCCATGCACTCGACGACCAGACAATCCGGCGGCGCGGCGAGAGTAGTCGTCGCCACAACTGTTGCTCTCAGCTTTATATCTTTCTGGCGCGGCGCTGCGATTGTTCTGAGC
>DASZUZ010000222.1:0-3694 GCA_035547415.1 Bryobacteraceae bacterium
AGATGCCGCTTCGTCGATACGCCCGAGATCCAGCAGCGTTTCGACCAGCGAGGCTTTGACGGAAACATCCTTCGGCCGGGCGGAGACGAGCGACTGAAATTCCGTGAGAGCTTTGTCTTTCTGGTTCGTCGTCGAATAAAAGAGTGCTAACGCCTGATACGCCTGCGGGTCGTCCGGTACGACGGTCTTCAGATTCGAGTAGACCTTTTCGGCCTCGGCAAGGCGGTTTGCCGCCACCAGAATCCTTCCCAGGAACAGCCGTGGCGCAACCGCATGCGAATCGAGATCGCACGCTGCCCGCATCTCCGTTTCCGCTTCCGCCGTCCGGCGTCCCGCAAAGTAGAATTCCGACAGAGCCATGCGAGCCGGCACGGATTTCGGATCTGCGCTGGTCGCCTTCCGGTACGCATCCTCGGCCTCGGTGAGTCTTCCGGCCGCAAAGTAAACGGAGCCGAGCGCCATGTAACTCTCGGCGCGCTTCGGATCGATCTCGACTGTTTTCCGGATTTCCGCGATCGCGTTGGTCAGATCGTGCGCGGCGGTATAGCTCGCCCCGAGGATCGCGTGCGCTCGCGCGTTTCCCGGGTTTGCCGCAAGCACCTTCCGCGCAATCGATTGCGCCTGCTGAAACTGCCGCCGGCCAGTCATCAGGTGCGCCAGATCCAGTTGGGCATCCGTATTCCCCGGGTCGAGCGCGACGGTCTCGGTGAGCTCTCGGTAAGCCTGCTCCGTGTTCGCCAGCGACTGGTAAGTCCGGGCGAGTTGGTAATGCGCCGCCGCATATCTCGGATCGATCTGAATGGCATTCCGAAACTGGATGACCGCTTCCTGATATTTACCGGCGTGAAAAGAGTTCATCCCGTCATTCAGATAAGTGATCTTCCGTTGAGTCGGATCGGTGGAGCAGGCCGCCAGCGTCACTGCGACCAGGATCCAGGGAAGTTTTGTGCGGGAATGTGCTGCTGGGGCCATAAGAAGAGTGTTGATCCCCGATAAGTCGTTATCGGAAAAGATGTATCACAGCTTACCCGAATGGGATGACAAAGAAAATGCATCCCGGCGCGGAGTTGTACCGGTATTGGATCGCCGCACACGATTTCGCGTGGCCTGGACCGCGGACGTTTCCCGATGTGTTCCGGAATTTGGGAAGCTGCCCAAAACACAGGGATATTCGCCGACGTTATTTCTGCCTTCGAAACTGGCAAGGTATTTCGTTTCAGAGATGTAACTTCATGGACCTTCGGATGCTGAAGAGGGTCTGGGGCGGACTCACCGTGCGGATCTCAGGGCGCAATCTGTCAGACCGTGGGACGACTTCGTGTGTTCGTATCGCACCCTCGGAGGAAACATAAGAGTCTATGACGCGAAAACTGTGGTGCCAGATTATCGGAGGCTTTCTCTGTGCCGTGCCATGCACGTTTGCCGCGAATACGGTCACGTTCAATCTCACCGGTGTCTCGGGTGGCGTTTTGAGCGGTGTCTACACCAGTCCATACTATGCGACGATCACCCCCACGGGCGGGGGCCCGAGCATCTCAACCTCGGTAATCTGCGATGACTTCGCGGACGATACGTTCATCCCCGAAACGTGGACGGCAAACGTGACCGACGTTTCCAGCCTGACGACACCGTCGAGCACCGTGTACTGGAGTCAGGGACTGGACCTCTCAACAGGGTCCGTCTTTGGCGGGAGTCTGAATCAGGCGCAGGCGTACACCACGGCCGCTTACCTTGCGGTCGAGTTACTCGCCAGCCCGATCGGCTCGCTCCAGGCGGGCGAACTGAGTTTCGCGATGTGGGGGCTTTTCGATCCGAATGCCTTCAATGCGCTCAGCGGGAGTAATCTGACGGGAGCGAGAAACGCCTTAACTTCCGCTGAAAATGCGGTATTCAGCGGCAATCTGACGCCGTCTAACTACGCTGGAGTGACAATATATACTCCCGTGCTTCCGTCGGACGCCACGTGCGGCGGAGGAACATGCGCTCACATTCCTCCCCAGGAGTTCATCGCGGTGGCGATGCCGGAACCCTCGGCCTCAGCTCTCTTGACGTTGAACCTGGCGGGCATCGGCTTTGTCGCCCTGTTCTTCCGTCGGCGCGCGCTCAAAGCCTGAAGACTGCGCTCGCTCGCAAAAACAAAACGGCTCCGCGGCATTCTCAGCCGCGGAGCCGTTGACTGATTGATACCCTTCTACTGTCGGACTGCCTCGAACGCGGCCGTCACGATGTTACTTGTTACCTGATTCCCGTTCGGCGAGATCATCTGAAGCTGTACTGCTTCGTCACCCCCCGCGACTCCCGCCGGGACTCGCAGCCGGATGAGCCAGATACCCGGCCGCCCCGGGGCCGCTTCGATCGACTCGGCCCCCGTGTAGAGATCGCCAATCCGCACCCGCATCGTTTGAACCAGGCCGGCCGGCGACGCGCCCAGACCCGTCGCCCGGATCTGGATTTCGTCCCCGGGCTGAGCGGGATGAGCACTTACATTGGGATTTCGCTCCATAACGAGATCGTCTGTCCCATAGAACGAAAGTCGCCCCCGGGGGCCGGTTTGCGTCTGGCCGGTTTCGCTCAATAACAGAATCCGCGGACTCGCATCGCTTTCCGTAATCTGTACCGCTTCACTGGCGCCCGAATCGGTTTTCACGATCACCGGGACTTGCGTTCCCGGTATCGGCGATGCCGGACACAGGGTATCGACCCGGCTCGGCGAAACGTACAGCACCGGAACGCGCTGCCCGTTGACGGTGACGCTTGTGCCGCCGAGATTGAATGAGACGCCCGACGCATCGGACAATTCGGAGCCCGCCTCAGCCAGCCATTTCCCTTTCAGCATCGCGATCGCATTTGCGCTGCAGTCGTTCTGCCCGGTTTTGTCCAGTACGGGCGCCCCGGAGCCGACCTCAATTTCCACCTGTTTTGTGCTCGACTGATGGTTTGAATTGGTCGCGATGAAGGCGATGTTGTACTTTCCGGCCGATCCAGCGCCGGGGGTCCAGGCGAAGCGTCCGCTGTCCGGTTCGAATGAAGCACCCGCTGGCACGCCCTTCGCTTCGACCAGGACGGGCGCGTTATCGGGATCCGTGGCGCTCACCGTGAACGAGAGCGGTTTCCCGATCTGTACAAGCTGCGTTTCCGGAGCGCTCAGCACGGGCCCGGGAACTGGCATCACCAGAATCGTGTCGCGGACCTCGGTCCCTGCCAGACTCGCTGTAATAGTGGCCGTTTGTCTCCGGGCGTCAGGCGCGACCTGCGCCTGAAACGTCAGGGTCGACTGATTCGCACGTGTCGTAACGGTGGCCGGTGTCGCCAACTGATTGCTGCTGCTCGTCAGCAGGACCGTCGCCTTGTCACGGCTGGCGGTCACGCGCAATTCGCACGTCAATAGCGCGTCGGCCTTCACGGTGCTTGGAGAACAGACGAGCGACTGAACCTCGCCCGCGCTCTGCGAACCAGCGGTTGTGGTATCCGCCGCACTGCTGCCTGCCAGCGCTGCGGCTGTCCCGTTTGCGTTCAGACTCGCCTGTTTCAGGGTCGCCGCTCCGCTCACGGCCGCCTTCGTTCTCGACGAGATCGTGCTGGTAGCCGACGGCGCCGTCGCGGCTTTGAAACTTGCCATCATCGCCATGGCGCCGCCGCCGTTTTCGGCGCAACTGGCGTCATAGGATCCAGCAGCGGAGATCACCTTCGTTTC
>DASZUZ010000223.1:0-6576 GCA_035547415.1 Bryobacteraceae bacterium
GCCGCCTGGGCGCTGCTGCGCCTGCGCCAGATCCCGAATGAGTTGGCCGCTTTAAAATCCCGTACCGCCGGCCTGTTTATCATCCGATTGGCCGTCCTGTCGCTGATCTGGTTCAGTATTGCGACCGCCGTTTCGATAAAGCCGTCGCTGTCTTTATTTGGATCCGCGTGGAGGCAGTTCGGACTTGTCACGTTTATCTCGACAGTGGCTGCAGGAGTCGGGGCCGCAGCTTTTCTGGCGGCCGATCGGAAGCGTATCGCCTTCCTCCTGCGAACAACAGTCTGCGCGGGCTTGCTGGATTCCGTCTATGGGATAGCGCAGTACTTCGGTTTCGATCCTCTTCAGCCCGGCGTTCTCTATCGCGCCCTGGACGGAGACGCGATCATTGTAAGGCCACCGGGAACGCTGGGACACGCGGACTACTTTGGCTGGTGGCTGGCTATCGAATTCTTCTGCTGTCTCGCGCTTGCACGGCTGGAACAACGAGCGTGGCGGTATGCGTCGTGGGCGTCGGCGGCGTTAACGGGCATGGCCATTGTCCTGACGGGTACTCGGTCGGCTGGTCTGGCAGTGGTCGCCGGGCTGCTCTCCCTGCCGATCACATCAGCGCGGCGGCCTGGCCGGAGGCAGATGCTCGCGGGGGCGCTGGCTGTCGCCGCCCTCATTGGGTTCGTTTTGTCGTCTGGCGGCGAACGAATTCGGGCGCGAATCGCATGGTCGCTGCACGAACCGCCGGGCGGCGCCCGTCCTGTTCTGTGGCGCGACAGCCTGTCAATGGCGAGAGCGAAACCGCTGTTCGGCTTCGGGCCGGAAACATTTTCCTCCGCATTTCTTCGTTACGAATCGGAAGACCTGGCGCATCTCTATCCGGACCTTCACCCGGAATCGCCGCACAATGTTGCGCTGGACACCTTGACTGCAACGGGCATTCCGGGCCTGCTGCTGCTGCTCGCATGGGGTTGGACCGCGGTTCTGAGCGTGCGATCCGCGTTGCGCGCGGGATCGCCAGCGGTCCCGGAGCTTGCCGCCGCACTCGTCGCATCCGCCGTTTGCTCGATTTTCAGTTCTGTCGTTTTGCCCCCGGTACTTCTCAGCTTCTTCGTACTGGGATCCCTCGTCGCGTTGAGCCAGCCATCGCACGAAGTCCGAATGCCGATCCCGGTATATCCCGGCAAAGCTGCCGTGTTCGCGTTGTCCGCCTGCGCCGGCATGCTGCTGATCTGCGTGGGCGCAGTCGCGCTGGCAGACTTCCGCCTGGCCCGATTTCAGCGAAATCCCGACGCGGCGAATTACCAGTCGTTCGAGAGGATCCGCTTCGCAAGCATTTCAGAAGACATCTACTGCTCGCGTACCCTCGCAAACAACTGCCCCGCCCTTCCGGGCGCCGCCCGGATCGAGTGCTGGAACACCGCTCTGCAGGCGGCCGTTCAGGCGACATCAACGGCGGACGATCCGGCGAACGCCTGGTACAACCTCGCTATGTTCACGGCCGCGCAGAACGATACCGCCGGGACAGCCGCGGCTCTCAGAAAGGCCAGCGCGATTGCTCCCGAGTGGTTCAAGCCCCACTGGATCCTCGCGAAGGCGCTGTCACGAAGCGGGGAACGCTCGCTGGCGCTGCATGAAGCGCAACGCGCTCGTTCGCTGAACCATAACCGTGACGCAGAAGTCACACGGACGGTATCCGACATTGAAGCATCCTCCAGGTAAACAAATGCCTCCTATGTGCCTATTGAAACGAAAGAATTCAGGAGTCGGCGGCGTTTTTCTGCTCTGCGCCGCGGGATTCACCCAGCTATACGCTCAAAGTCCGTCGGTTTCCCCGGGCGGGGTTGTGAATGCGGCGACGTTTGCGAACGGACAGGCTGTCTCGCCCGGCAGTCTGGTTGCCATCTTTGGCAGCCAGTTGGCGGTACAGACGGCGGTCGCCGCCACCATTCCACTCGCTACCATGCTGGCGAATGTCTCGGTTACGTTTAACGGCGAGCCCGCGCCGCTCTCCTTCGTCTCCGGCGGCCAGATTAATGCCCAGGTTCCGTGGGACACGCTGAACGGGACGGCGGGAATGGCGAATATCGTCGTGACGAACAACGCGACATCGTCGCCGCCACAACCGGTTCTGATCGGTCCGGTCGGCCCGGGCGTATATGCGACAACCGACGGTCATGCCATCGCGGTCAATGCGACGGACAGTACGAGCGACCGGTATGGCAAAATCGCCGCCCCGGCGGGCTCGATCCAGGGGCTTACCACAGCGCCGGCGCACGTGGGCGATGTTCTTATCGTCTACGCCACCGGTCTCGGTCCGGTGGATTCTCCGATCGCAACCGGCGCAAACTCGCTGGATAAGATCCGGAATACGGTCAACAAACCGACAGTACTGATCGGCAACGTTCCGGCGGATTTGCCGTTCTCGGGATTGTCCCCGCAGTTCGTCGGCGTCTACCAGCTGAACGTTGTCGTGCCGCAGGTTCCTTCGGGGAACGCGGTGCCGATCCAGATCCAGATGGGTGGTATCACGACTCCCGCGACCACAAATATCGCGGTGCAATAGGCGCAAGGGAAACGACCATGGCGGAATGGCCCGATGCGCTCGAATTCGCCGCGTGGGCGCGGAGGAGATGGCGGGGGCCTCTGGTCTGCTGCCTGACGGCGCTGGCGCTGGCTACGACTATCAGCCTCGTCCTGCCAAAGCGTTACACGGCGACAGCCAGTCTGATCATCGAGCCGCCCGCCGGGATGGATCCGCGTGCGGCAACCACGCTGAGCCCGGTCTACCTCGAATCGCTCCGTACGTACGAGCGCCTGGCCATGAGCGACACGCTTTTCGAGGGGGCCATCGACCGACTGCACATCCGCCAACAATATCCCGGCCGCAGCATCGAGTCGATCAAACGCAGCGTTTTGCAGGTTACGCGGCCGGTCAACACTCGTGTGATTGACATCAATGCCACGCTGGACGACCCGGGACTCGCCCAGGCTCTGGCAGAGAACCTCGCCGAACAGACGGTCGCTTTGAACGAATCGATGCAGGAGACAACAACCGCAGCTGTGATGAATGAGTCGCAGAAGCTCTTTGACAGCGCATCCGCACGACTCAGGAGCGCCCAGCAGGCGATGGGTAATTTCATGGCAAAGCAGACGGACGCCACCGGACCGGCTGAGATCGACGCCGCTGTGGACAGGAGATTTCAAATCGGCCGCGAACTCGTCCGGGCGCAGGAGGAACTCGCGGATTTATCGTCGGGAGCGGACGCCGGTGCGCTTGCGTCCGCGCGCGCCCGGGCTACCGCGCTCGAAGCGCAGGATAAGGCGATCGGGAAAGCCATTTCGGATGGCGAGGCGCGCATGGGGCGGCAGAAGCAGCGGCGCGAGTCGCTCGAAGCGGAACTGGCGTCCGCGCGAACCGGCTATGAAGCCGCCCAGGCGAAACTCGCGGATATCAGAGCCTCGGCAGCCTTTCGCGGCGAAAGGCTCAATCTGCTGGATCGGGGGATCGTCCCGCAGCGCCCGTCATCGCCGAATCTGCCGATGAACATTCTAGCCGCGCTTCTGTTCTCTCTGATCGGATCGATCGGATGGCTGGCGTTCCGCTTCGGCATTGACCGCACCAGGACGGCTACGGGTGAATGGGAACGGGAGAGGCCCTCTATTCGATCGAGTATCGCTACCCGATGATGTCCGGCTCGCAGATCGCGGCAATCCATCCTGACAGACTGTTTCCGTATGCTGTGCTAGGCGCCTGGAGTGCGGCTGTTGCGGTTGCGCCGCCGAATGTAAGGTTCGCCCTTACTCTGCCTGTTTGCGCAGTGGCCCTGGTGTGGTGGATGCTGCAAGGGCCTTCGCGCTGGATCGGCGTTTTCTTCGCGGTTCTGATCCTCACTCCGCCCCTGGCATTACCGGCGGGAGAAGGCGGGTTTCACCTCGTGCCGGTGTTCCTGCTCCCGGGAATTCTGGCGGCGCTGGTGTGGCTGCCTCGTTGGGAACGCCGTCTCACTCCGCTGGTCGCCGCAGCCCTGATGTTTCTGGCAACACTGGCGATCAGCGCCGGGTTCGCGGCGATTTACTCCGGTTTCGCAATTGCGCTCGGCTCGCTGCTGCGGGTCGCTCTGTTCGGGATCAGTCTGTTCGTACTCATTTGGGCCACCCTGGGGCCGCGCCCGGGGTCGAATCCGCTGCCGTTTGTGAAATTCCTGCTGCTGACCGGAACTGTGGCAGCCCTCTTCGCGTGCGTCGATTACTATTTTCAGTTTCCGCCGCCGGCCGGCTTTGCCGCGCAATACGTCTGGCTCGACGAAGGCGTTTTCCGGCGTGCACAGGGATTGTTTTACGACGCCAGCACGTCAGGCAATTTCTGCGCCTTTTTCCTTACGCTGATCGCGGTATCTTTATTCCGTCCGCGGAGGCAGAGACCCGCATCGATCCTGGCGCTAACGGTGGCCGCAATCGTGTTCTCCGCCGCGCTGATCCTTTCCTATTCACGCGCCTCGCTGATCAATGTGCTGGCCGGGCTGGTCACGCTCACAATCCTGCGAAAGGTCAGGATCGGAAAAGCATTGCTCCTGACCGGCGCGGGGACGCTGCCGGCGATCGCCGCAGTCCGGTTCGCGGCTCCTTCTTTCTGGGCGAACTATCAGGCGCACCTCACAGCCTCCATCCAGTACTTCGCGTCGTCGCCGAACGGGGTTCTGTCGGGCCGTCTGACGCACTGGGAAACGATCGTGAATTTTCTGATTCGCGAACCCTGGCGCGCGTTGTTCGGAGTCGGCTTCAAGACCCTGGCTTCTTCGAATATCACGGGTGAACCGATTATCGCCGACAACACCTGGCTCAGCCTGCTGGCGGAAACGGGATTAGCCGGTCTGGGAACGTTCCTGGTTCTGAATTTCGCGATTCTGCGGAGCGGGCTGCGCGCCGCCCGGTCCGCGAACCACCGGGCGGGTCTGCTCGGCGAATGGATCTTCTGCTTCTGGGTCGGCGAACTGGCTCAAATGTTCTCCGGCGATCTGATCACCTACTGGCGAGTCCTGCCACTTTATTTCTGGGTCCTGGGCACGGCCGCCCGGGAATCGGAGAGTGGATGAGAATTCTGTTCGCGGATCAATACAGCGCCTTCGGCGGGGCGCAACTGGTTCTCCGCGACGTGATCGCAGGGGCGATCCGCGAAGGGTGGGAAGCGGAACTGGCCGCACCGGGGAACGGACCTTTGCTGGATATCTGTCCGTCCGCCGCCTTCCCGCTTTTCCGTTACACCAACGGACGCAAGACGGCTCTCGAGTTCGTTAAGTACAGCGTGGATATGGCACGTACGGCGGCGGCAATCCGGGAGATCACGCGGCGGCGGCCACCCGACCTGATTTATGTGAACGGTCCGAGAATTCTGCCTGCCGCGACCGCGCAGGGCCTTCCGGTGGTCTTCCATTCACACAGCCTCCTCGCCCGAGGATACGCGCGCTGGATCGCAAACCGATGCGTGCGCGCGGCGAACGCGCTGGTGATCGCGTCGTCGGGATTCGTGAGGGCGCCGCTCTCGCACGGCGATTGCGAAATCATCTACAACGGCGTTTCGGATCTGGGATTCTTCCGGAAGAACCCGCGCGGCAACTCGGTTCACATCGGAATTCTGGGGCGCATCTCTCCCGAGAAGGGCCACCTCGATTTCATCGACGCGGCGCGCGTGCTTGCGAGTTTGTACACGGAAGCGAGATTTTCGGTCTTCGGGGCGGGGCTCTTCTCCGATCCGGGATTCGAGAGGACCGTACGGGCGGCTGCGGCGGGCAGTCCGGTGGAGTTTCGAGGCTGGACGAACGATGTCGCGGGCGCGCTCCATGAAGTAGATCTTCTTGCGGTCCCTTCCGGCGAACTCGAAGCGACGCCGCGCGTCATCATGGAGGCGTTTTCGGCCGGCACACCGGTGGTGGCGTATCCGTCCGGCGGAATCCGCGAACTGGTACGGGATGGCGAAACCGGATTTCTGACTGCCGATGCAACCGCGTTCTCACTGGTCGTGGCGATCCGCAAAGCGCTGGCTTCGCCGGAGCGCATGGCGCAGGTGTCAGCGAATGCGCGACGGGAATGGAAGGCGCGGTTTCGCGTCGAGCGGATGCAGAGCGAAATCTGCGATCTGATTCGGAAGCGGTTCGCGAATAAGAGCCGGCAGGCCGACGCCGCGGCCGCAGTCGCTTGCATAGAGAATGCTGTCTGAGCCGGAGTCGAAGACAGGCGCGAAGTTGCCGCAGTGGCCGCGGGTAAGTTGCGCGGAACGGCCGGTGCGCAGATCCTGAAGCCGGATCTGCCAGTTTCCATGTTGCCTGCCGGCGAAGAGCAACGTGGTGTTGCCGGGAAGCAGCTGCGGGCGTTCGGCCTGCACGTTTCGAACGAGGCGGGTGAGTACGCCGTCCGGGATTCCGATCGAAGCGATCCCCTCTGCATCCGCGAATACGATGCTTGCGTCGCCCGGCGCAAAGGAGGGCTCGCGGGCATCGTGACCCCCGCCCACTTTGCGAGTCTTCCTGCCATCGAAGATATAGAGGTCCCCCGCTGCGACGAATGCGAGCGTTGCGCCGTCGTGCGAGA
>DASZUZ010000224.1:0-14511 GCA_035547415.1 Bryobacteraceae bacterium
CGTCCGGCGCGAAGTTTCCGATGGTGCTTCCGAGGAACAGGATCAGCGTGCGCTCTTCCGAGCGGCGGAGAGCGAGAGCCTGATCGATTCCTTCGAGGTAGCTGGCTTCGATCGGTTCGATTCGCACTTCATCCATGGAACCGAGCGTGGCCTTGCAGTTCTCGAGCGCAACTCTCGAGATGTCGATCGGGAAATAATCCACCGGGCCGCCGGCCGAAGCCGCTCTGAGGATATGCCTGGTTTTTGTTCCGGTCCCGCTGCCCAGTTCAATGATCACCTCGGGCCGGCCGGCAACGGCGATGACTTCCTCCGCCGCCCGGCCGAGGAGCGCGCTGTCGGCTCGGGTGAGCCCGTATTCGGGCAGAACGGTGATGACC
This sequence comes from Bryobacteraceae bacterium, assembly GCA_035547415.1. GTDB lineage: Bacteria > Acidobacteriota > Terriglobia > Bryobacterales > Bryobacteraceae > BOG-234. Next base: position 378 of record DASZUZ010000224.1, read on the forward strand.
TCGAAAAGCGCCGAGCCCACTTCGTCGTACAGCCACGAAGCGGGCAGCGTCTTCTGTGGCGAACGGGAAAGTCCATCCATCACATCCTGAGCGAAAGCCGGATTGATGCGAGGCGCAGAGATCGGAGCCGCGGAAGCGATCATTCGTGTCAGTTCTCCACCAGACGAAAACCTGCGTACATGTAGGAGTATTCGGGACGGAACCAGTTGCGGAAGCCCGAACGGGTCAGAACCGGCGCGGTGCGGGGCGACGCGCCCTTCATGACGTAATGCTGACCGTCAAAGAAATCGGCCGAATATCCCGGATAGAAGGGATGCGGTTCAAAACCGGCAAAGGGCGCGAACACATCGGACGTCCATTCCCAGCCATTCCCGATCATCTGCGCGGGGTGTCCATTGGCGCTCGCGACGCCCGCGTCCACGGGCACGGTGTCCCACCGGCGATAGCCGAAATTATCGCGGTCCGGATCCGGCGTTCCGGTTTTCGCGGCCGCGAGGAACTGCGCCTCGGATGGCAGCGAAAACCCGCGCCATCGGGCATAGGCGCTGGCCTGCGCCCACGTCACCCAGACGGGGTGATCCAGCGGAAGGGAAATTTCGCTGAACATTCCGCGGTAGGACCAGTCCTCCCCGCTGCGCGTCCAGAAATTCGGAACGGGGCCCCCTTCGCGAACAAACGCGAGGTACTCACCGTTGGAGATCTTGTATTTCGAGATCGCGAATTCGGGAACTGTGACCTCGTGAGCGAGCTGCTCGTTGTCCCAGGCGAACTCACCGCCCCCCGTACCCAGAGTGACAGAACCACCGGCGATCCGGACCATCGGATTCGCGGGCGCCGGCCGCCGCGAAGGGGTCGTTTGCTCTCCCGCGCCGCGTTTCTCGGTGTAAGGCAGGTTGTGCATCATGTAGGCGAACGTTTCGGCGTGCATGTGGCGGTGCTCGATCGTCATCTGCAACAACGAGGGGTCGAGATCCGGAAGATGCCGGTCGATCCATTCGCGGGTCCTGTCCCGGTAGCTCTCGACTTCATTTCGCCCGGGCCAGTCTGCGGGACTGTCGGATGCCGCCTGTCCAGGCACAGGATCGATGCCTCGCTCGAACAGAGCGTCGAAAGAGGGATGAAATGCCGCTTCGCTCATCGCCCTCCGGGCCAGCACATTCCAGTCGAAAGCCTCGAAGTGGCCCAGATAGAAGACGAGTCGATGTCGCTCGGCGATCGGCCTTTCGTAGAGAGCCTCCGGCGAAATCAGGCGAAACAGTTCGTCTGTCTGTTCGCGGGCGCGCGCAAGTTCCCCGCGAATTCCATCGAGGCGCTGCATAATGCCTGGATCTTAGCAATCTCGCTGCCTCTGTGTGATTAAAAACTCATGACGGCTGCCGCAAGCGTTCGACTGTTCGCATGAGACGCAGCGTATTGCCGCCGTAAATTTTGCGAATATCGTCCGGCGAATAGCCCTTTTCGAGGAGGGCGCGCGTCAGGTTGGGAAATTTCGAGACGTCTTCGAGGCCGGTCGGCGTGCAGGTCACGCCATCGAAGTCGCTGCCGATCCCCACCGCGCCGATGCCCGCGATCTTCACCACATGGTCGATGTGCGCGACCACATCCGCGAGCGTGGCCGGCGCCGGTTTTCTGTTTTTCGCCGGACGACCCTTGATCGAGTCCGCACTCGCCTGTGAAAGAAATTCGCAGTTGAGATTGATCTGGATAACGCCGCCTTTTTTGGCGAGGGCGACGATCATCTCGTCCGACATATTGCGGGGCACGTTCGCCAGGGCGCGGCAGGAGGAGTGAGACGCGATGACCGGCGCCGTGGACACCGCGAGCACATCCTGGAACGTCTTGTCCGAAACATGCGAAATGTCGACCATCATGCCGAGCCGGTTCATCTCGCCCACGATGCGGCGGCCGAGGTCGGTCAGCCCGTCGTGGTGTCTGACCGTGCGATCCGCCATGTCACCCGAGGAATCCGCCCAATTATTCGTGTTCGTGTGGGTCAGAGTCACGTAACGAACGCCGAGCGCGTAAAAATCACGCAGCAGTCGCGGGTCGTCTTCGAGCGCGTGTCCGCCCTCGATTCCGATCAGCGCGGCGATCTTGCCGACCCTGTGGGCAGCCTCGATCTCGGCGGCGTTGGTGGCGAATACGAAATCGTTGGGGTGCATCGCCACGATGTCATGACGAACGGTGTCGATCATGTCCAGAGCGCGATGCGCGGCGCTATGATCTTTCGCGTAGCTCGCGGGAACGTACGCCGCGAAGAAGACGGCGCCGACGCCGCCTGCGCGCAAACGGGGAATATCGGTGTAGCCATCGGCGGCGCGCTTTCCGATGTCGAAGCCATCCACCGTGCGGCTCGTGACATCGTTATGAGTGTCAATCAGAATGGCCGTCCGCTGTACCTCACGCACCATCTCAGCGGTAACCGGGCGGCGCTGACCGGCGGCCTGAGACGCCGCGGCGAGCGCCAGGATCAATGAGGCGCGCATAGGGGCATTGTATTTCGCGGTTCCTTCCGACACGCTGAACGGGCCGGTCAGGCCCCGCGAGGCATGGCGGCAACCAGTTGTCTGGTGAACTCGTGGCGCGGATTCCGGAAGATCTCCGCGGGCGGACCCGATTCCACAATCCGTCCTTCGTGCAGAATGTCCACCCGATGACTGATGGCAGCCACGGAGAGCAGGTCGTGCGAGATGAAGAGGATCGCGGTCCCCCGGTCACGATTGAGTTCCTGGAACAAACCCAGAATGCCTGCCTGCGTGATTACATCGAGGGCGCTGGTCGGCTCGTCGGCGAGCAGCAGGGCGGGATCGTGCAAGAGGGCGAGGGCGATGAGCAGGCGTTGTCCCTGGCCGGCGCTGAGTTCTCCGGCGCGCCGCCACAGGAAGGCCGCGTCACTCGGAAGGTGAACGCTGTCGAGCAGTCTGGCATACAGCCCCGCCTCCGGCGCCTGCTTCGAATGCGCTCTCCAGGTTTCGTCGAAAAGAGTTTTGAGCCGGAGTTTCGGGTTCAGCGCCGCCGCGGGACTCTGCGGTACGTAGCCGATCCGTTTCCCGCGAATCGCCCGCATCTCGCGTTCCTTGAGAGCGACGAGTTCCCTGCCCTCGAGCCGGATGCTGCCGGTTACATCCCCGCCGCGATAGTGCAGCAGACGCAGCAGAGCAAGCGCCAGCGTGCTTTTGCCTGAACCGCTCAGGCCGACCAGCGCCACAATTTCGCCCGGTCCGATACTGCCGGAAGCGTCGCGCAGAACACCCGCCCCATCGTAACCAGCCGAAACGCGGAATTCGAGAACGGGTTCACTCAAGCCGGATCCACTCGATATTCCACAGTACCTGCGGCGGCGCCACGGACGGCTGAGCGCCCCTTACGGAACTCGATATGGCGCAGAGATAGTCGGGGTTGACCAACTCGATCACCGGTTCCTGCTCCATGACGATCCGCTGCATTTCATCCATCGCGGCCTTGCGCGCCGCGCGCGAGCTTTCCGATGCCTGCCTGAGTTCAAGCGCGTCGATGCGGGCCTCCCAGGGAGTGGCCGGAGATTTTTCCGACGGCCACCAGGGATGCTGGGCGCCGGAACTGAGCCAGAAGTTCATTTCTTCCATCGGATCCGGATCCACGTTTGCGAACCCAAGCAGCGCCGCCTCATAGTCCAGCGTCTTTGCGATGCGTTCGATGAGCGACCCGAAGTCGAGGGTCACGATGTTGACGCGAATACCGATTTTTCGAAGGTCGTCCTGAATCAGCGGCGCCATCCGTTCCCGCGACCGGTTTCCCGAACCGGTAATCAGCGAAAACTCGACAGCGTGGCCGTCGCGATCCCGCAGTACGCCCTCACGAAGGGTGAAACCGTCGGCCGCCAGCAACTTCAGGGCGTTCTGCGGATCGGGCGAAACGGGTTTCAGCGATGCGTTGAACCAGAATCGATTCGCGGACGATATGGGACCGCTTGCCGCGTGGGCATGCCCCCGGAACACGATGCGCGCAATGTCGTCGCGATGGATCGCGCGGCTGATGGCATGGCGGAAGGCCGCCGATGTGAACCATCTTCGCTTCCATTCCGGCAGCGTCCGGGAAGGAGCCTGATTGAACCAGAGGAATTCCGAGTCGAGAGACGCGCCGAGATCGCGTGCCGTACCTGGTTTCGCTTTCGCCAGCCGGTCGAAACTCTCGGGATCGAGCCGGTTGATCAGGTGCAGTTCTCCACGCAGAAAGCGCGCGAGTTCGATGTCATGATTCTGCTGGATATCGATGCGAATGGAATCGAGATACGGCAGCGCGCGCCCCGCCGCATCGCGCTTCCAGTAATACGGGTTGCGCGAAAGTCGCACATATTCGCCGGGATGATACTCCGACACGAAAAACGGTCCCGCGGAGGCTGGAAGCTTCGCCGAAGCGGCCGGAGGAATCGCGAGCCCGTCAAACATCCTGTCAAAACCGGCTTTAGGGGACTTGTAGCGGACTGTAATTTCCCGCGGCGAAACGATGCGCACCTCGGGATTGCCATCGGCGGAGCGCAGCGTGTCGCCGGCAGGGGAGCCTTCTTTCGGGTCGAGCGCGCGGTTCAGGGCGCGGGCAACGTCGCTGGCCGTGAACGGCGAGCCATCGGAGAACCGGAGGCCCGGGCGAAGGTGAAATGTGATGGACCGGCCGCCCTCTTTCACCTCCCATGATTCCGCGAGTTCGGGCTGTAACTGGTCCGTCGCGCGGTTGACGCGAAACAGGACGCCGCCGGTGAGATAGCGGATCGTCTCCGAGTTGCTGTCCCCGACATGAAGCGGGTCGAATGTCTTCGGATCCCCGGGCATCGCGAAATGGAGTTCCTTCGGCGCGGCGGCCAGCGCCAATGGGACGGCGAGAAGCGCAAGAGCCTTCATGACGCCGTCTCCGGAGAGGGTTGCAGCAGTTCAAGACACACCATGGCAATCATTAAGATCCCGAGCGGCGCGAGCACCCAGGGATTGGAGCGGACCACATCCGGCCGCTGCAGATCGCGAAGAAGATTTCCCCAGGAAGGCAGAGGATCCGACACGCCGAGGCCCAGCAGACCCAGACTTGCTTCCGACAGAACGTAGGCGGGGATCAGGATGCGAAACTGCGCTGCCGCGACAGCGCGCAGATGCGGCCATGCGTACTTCACGGCGATGCGCCAGCCCGCCATGCCCGCGGCGCGCGCCTGCAACAACCACCCGGACCGCGTCATCTGCTGAATCGAGGCGCTGAAAACGCGCGCGGGCCAGGCCCATCCCGCAACGCCCATCAATCCGAAAGTCAGCAGGACCGAAATTCCGGGCTCGGTATTCAGCGGCAGTTCCGCGCGCAGAATGATAAAGAGAAAAATCCACGGAAGAGCCAGACAAATGGTAGTCAGCCCGGAGAACGCTCCCGGCGCGAAGCGCGATCCGGCCGCGGCAATCAGCAGCGCGAGCGCAATGGAGACGAGCGCGGCCGCGGGCGCGAGCAGGACGGAGACGCGCGTGGCGTAAATGAGCCTGGACAAGCGGTCGCGCCCGATCTCATCGGTGCCCATAAGAAAGCGCGGGCCAGGCGAAGCATCCGGCGCGTCACGAAACTGCTCATCGTAAGGGTATGGCGCAATGACCGGCGCAAACGCGCCAGCCAGCGCGATGCCGGCCAGCAGCAACAGCGCGATCCGGCGAGCCCACGTCATTCGGTGAGTTCTCCGAGAGCGTGCACGAACGCCACCATGAAGGTAATCATCAGCGCCAGCCCGCAGAGGAGCGGCAGGTCGCGGGCGAGAGCGGCCTTCCAGGCGAGCTGCCCGATTCCCGGAACATCGCAGAGCGCCTCAATCGGGATGAGCGAACCGAACGCGAGCACCAGCGCCACGCCCGTGAGAGCGAGCAACTGCGGAAGCGCGGGCGCGACGACGTAACGAAGCGCGATCGCCGCGGGCGTAATTCCGCGCGCGCGGGCCGCCAGAAGGGCCGGGGCGGCATACAGATCGGCAAAGAGCGCGCGCATGGTTCCGAAGACGCGCGGCAGCAGCGCCAGCGCGACCGCGAGTGAGAGCGGAGCTTCTTCGAAGAAAAAGGCCAGCGCGAGTACGGCCGGAGGGATGGCAAGGAGAATGCCGTTGAAGGACATCGCAAGAACACTCAGGCCCGCCGACCGGGGCCACACCGCGAGCCACGCGAACACACCGCCGAACAGAAGCCCCAGTCCCGTGCCCCACCCGAGCAGCCGAATGCTGACGGGGGCGCGCTGCTTCAGGAGATCCACAACAGGAACCTTGAACGAATCGGATATTCCCAGATCGCCGCGAAGGGCTCCGCGGAGATAGCGCGCGTAAAAGACGGGGAGCCGGTTCTCTTGCTGCCGTTGCGCCTGCATCGCAGCGAGCGTGGAAGCGCTGATCTTCGGGTTCCACGAGTTTTCGTCGACGTCGAAACCCGGGCTGAGGCGGACAAGCGCCGCGGCGGCGAATCCGCCAATCAGAACAACAAGAGTGAGGTTCAGGAATGCCGGCAGGATTCTGCCCGGCAAAGCCGCATGCCCTCGTCGTTTCATGTCGCGGCGGCCGTGATCTCCGCCGGCGCAAGCTGCCCCTTTTTGCGCATCCGCTTGCTCTTGTACATGCGGCGGTCCGCTTCCGCCAGAAGCTCCTCTGCGTCGGGGCCATCGTTGGGGTACAACGCGACTCCGATGCTCAGTGAGAGTTCGCCTGGTTCCGGCATCGCTTCGCCCGCGCTTCGCACGACGGATCGCATGGCCTCGATTCTGGCATCCAGCGCGCCGGCATCGTCCCCCCGAACAAGCATGACGAACTCGTCCCCGCCCATGCGCGCGAGATAATCCTGGGGATCGCAGCGTTCCCGCAGCCCGTTGGCCACGACGCGCAGCACCTTATTTCCGGTGAGATGTCCGAAGCGGTCGTTCACCTGCTTGAAACCGTCGAGATCGCAGACCACGACGGCGAGGCGCGCTCCGTCGCGCTGCGCTCGCGAGATCTCGCTGTCGAGCGAGAGAAAGAGTGAGCGAGCATTCGGCAGATTTGTCAGATAGTCCGTGGTGATGGATGTTTCCAGCAGCCGGTGATTCAGGGCGTTTTCGATGGCCAGCGCCACTTTCGAACTGATGGCGAGCAGGATTCGCAGATTTTCTTTGCTGAATGCGTCCCGCTCGGACCGGTAGAGGGCAAGAACGCCGAGCACGCCATTCACCCCGTTGAGCGGAACGGCGAGCGCCGAGCGCAGGGTGCTGTATTTCGTCGGATCGTTCAGATAGCCCGCTTCGACGGAAGGATTCCCGTTGAGAATCGCCTTGTTGTTTTCGGCAACCCATCCGGAAAGACCCTGGCCGATCGGAATCTCGAGCGACGTAAACAAACGGAAATTCTCGCCGCTCACGTATTCGGGAATCAGTTTTTCGTCGCGGCGGATGTATGCCGAGATGGTCTCGTACGGGATCAACCGCTTGAGCCGGACCCCCACGAACGCCAGCGCTTCCTGCAGGCTCAGCGAGTTGCCCAGATCCTGCGTCAGCTCATAGAGCATCTGCGCTTCCTGTGTGGCGGCGGCGATGGAGGAAAGGGGATCGAGCGGCTCTTGCCCCGCTTGAGTGGTGACCTCCGTCTCGGCGGATTCCGCGAACCCGGTCGCCGGCGCCAGTCCGCGCTCGATCTTCAGGTCCATCGACAGTTTGATCTTCTCTCCACCGGTACTGATCGCCATTCGTTCGAGTTCCACGTACCGGCGGCGGAGAATATCGACGATTTTGGGATCGAAGCTCTTGCCGGATTCCGAACAAACGATCTCCATCGCCTGATCGAGCGGAAGAGCGCGGCGGTATTGCCGGTCCGAAGCAAGAGCGTCCAGGCAATCCACCGCGGAAAGAATGCGGGCTCCCACGGGAATTTCCTCGCCCGTAAGACCATACGGATATCCGGAGCCATCCCACTTCTCGTGGTGCGCGCGCACGATCGGCACAACGGGATAGGGGAACTTGACTTCTTCGAGAATCTCCGCGCCCACGACCGGATGGATTTTCATCTTCTCGAACTCTTCCGGCGTCAGTTTACCCGGCTTCGAGATGATGTGCTCCGGCACGGCCAGTTTGCCGATGTCGTGCAGCAGCGACGCCGCCTGCAGCGCATCGAGTTCATTCTGGTTCATGCCGATTTCTTTGCCAATCTCCGTGGCGTAAACCCGCACGCGCTGCAGATGATCGTGCGTGGTGGCGTCCTTGGCTTCGATCGCCAGCGCGAGCGCTTCAATCGTTCGGAGGTGCAGCCCGGCGATCTCTTCGACATGACGCTTGTCCTTCTCGAGCCGGTCGAGATAGGTTCTGTAGGAACGATAGATCCCATAGACCACCGGGAACAGCACAACCGTCGCATGCCATTTTTCCTGCCGGCTGAGAACGACAATGAGCCAGGCGATGCCCGCCGCCACCATGTGATACTGCAGCACCCAAAGGTAGTTGTCGTACCACGTGCGGTAGACCGATTTCCGTTCCGTGAGACCGATAACTCCGGCGATCAGACCCGTGTTCACGATGTAGTAAACGAAGGCGGCCAACCCCAGCCGGAGAGGGTGTATTTCGCTCAGGTATTGCGCGATCGGCCCGTGAAAGGTCGCGTGCGCGCCAAAAATCGCCAGACAGATGGACGCGGTACTGAAGGCGATCTGAATCGCCTTCGGCCTGACTCGCGGTTTCCAGAGGCACTGCACCACTGTCCCCGCGGCGCCCAGCATCATGGCCTCCGGCAGGCTGAACTGAACAATGCCCACCAGAATGAAGAGGAAGTTTACCGAGAGCGTGGCGAAGGCGGTTGGCAGACGGACCTTGAGGCCCGATGTCAATATCGTGACCGCGAAATACAGCCAGAAGATCCAGGGGTTGGCGGCGTGGAATTGAAGCAGTTCCGCCGCGAGGGTCAGACTGCCGAGCGCCAGGACGAGGGCGATGTATATTTTGGCCCGGATGACCATAGCGCTGTCGCCGTAAGGTATATATTATCATGCTTTGCGGACGGACCCCCAAGCGTTTGGGAACAAAGGATTTTCGTGACGGCAACACGGTGAGCCCCATTTAGAAGAGCACCTCGAAATCGAACCGGTAGCGCCGATGATAATTCCCGAAGAACACTCCGTTCTGAGGATCCGCGATGTTGGCGTGTACCGCCAGCGCATTGAAGTGATTGGTCAGGTTGAAGCCCGTGACGGACAGCCGTACCGTGTGCTTCGGCGTGACTTTGAAGTCCCGCATGAGGCGCGCGTCCGCGGAGAAGAACTTCGGAAAGCGAGTAGCGTCGCTGTTGGGAACGCCCACATAGTTCTGCATCTCGTCGAGCGTCGTGTAAGGAAATCCGTTGCGATACTCGATGGTCGGCAGAAGTTTGAGATTCCAGAAAGGCACGTCGGTATTACCCCAGGCGAGAAAGCGGTTCGGCAGATCGCCAGGCAGGTTCGCATAAACATTCGGCCGGATGAACGGTATCGCGAAATTGCCGACGTAGGAGTCGAAGATGTTCTGATTCCCTTCGGCCCGGCTGCGGGTGTAGGAGAAGATCAGTTGCTGACCCTTTTCCAATCCGAGTTTGGCCGTCACCTCCGCCTGCCTGTAACGCGATCGGCCATCGCCATTCAGAACCACTTCGCTGGTGGTCCCCAGAACGTCGGGTTCGAGAATAATCAGCCCGACGGAACGGTTATCGGTGTACACGCCCCGGATTCGGAGCAAGCGGGAGAAGCTATGCTCCAGTTGCGCGTTCCAGGTCGCGCCCCGAGGCGAAAAAGCGCCCGCTACCCGCTCGCCGTGGACGAGAAAGGACCGAGGCCCGCTGACGCTGCCGATCACGTTGACATACTGTGCCGGCGCGCCGATCACGCTCCCGTCCGGCGCGTACATCGTGATCGTTCGACTGGGATAGCGGCTGAACGTGTAGACGTTGAGGGGGATGTGGTCGTAGAACTGACCGTAGCCCGCCCGCACGACGGTCCGGCCGTTCGCAAACGGCGTCCATGCGACGCCGGCGCGGGGAGCAATCCGCAAGCTCTCGGCGAGGCGCTGGTGTTCGACGCGCATTCCTGCGTCGAAAGCGATCTTCGCATTGGGCGCCCAGTGGTCCTGCGCGTAAGCCGTGTATTCGAGATCGGTTCGTGCATAGGGTCCCGGGCTTGTGAACCCGATGCTTTCGAGCAAACCGCCGGCGGCATTCAGCACGTCCACGGGACGAAACACAAATCGTCCGCGATCGTTTGCGATTGTCAGAGAACTGCCGACTTTGAACAGGTGCGTGCCGAACAACTGCACAGGCGCGGGTGACCACAACTCGAGCCACTCCCGGCGGAACGCATCCCGGCTCTGCGTACCGAAGTAATTTCCTCGCTCGCCGTTTGGAGTAATGATTTGCGGACTGTCTCCCTGCGCTCCGATAAAGGTATGGAAACGCTGGTAAGAAATCGAGCTGTCCAGCGTCCCGCCGAAGAGGCCCAGATGATCGGCGACTGTCGCGGCATAGGCGCGCTGCGCAAAGCTCGGCGTGACCGGTTGCGGGTGAAAGTAATCCGGGTTCACGAAGTTCGTGTGTTGCGGACTGAAATGGAAGCTCGCGTTGACGATCTGCCGCGAAGAGAGGATGTAATCGATCTGCGTGAAGGAGTTCACCCGCTCCTGCTTCGATTCGTTAAACGGAAAGCCGAGCGTGCGGTTGGGCACCTTGTCGAGAATGTACTGCAGTGCGGTAATGATGAAGAGGCGATCGCGAATGACGGGTCCTCCGATCACGCCCCGCGGCGTCTCGTTGCGGATTCCGCGCATGTGATAGCTCCGGATCCGGAAGTCGGGGAACGCGTCATTCAGATCGCCGTGCCATTTATCTCCTCCCCGGCGGGTTTCGACGGCGACCACGCTTTGCGTGAACCGGCCATACTGCGCCAGAAACGGCGTATTCAGAACGTTCACCGTTTCGATGCTTTCAACAGGAACCGTCTGCCCGAACTTCCCGGTCGCGGGATCGGTGACATCGCTCTGATTCACTACCAGCGAACTGCGCTGCTCTCCCGAGCCATCGAGCTTGAGTTCACCATCCGGAGATCGAACGACGCCGGGCACAAGCGGCAGCGTGTCAGTAACGGTAGCCGGATTGCCCGGCAGGTTCTTCACCTCAGCCGGATGCAGTTCGTAGTTTTGAGACGAACTCTGCTCGACCGGCGGCGGCGTATCGGTGACATCGAGGCTCGAGTGCGCGGTCCCCGGCTGCAGAACAATGCTGATGGAGGCGATGTTCGATGCTTCGGTCAGTTCAACCGTGGCGCTGCTGTCCTCGAAGCCGTCCTTCGCCGCTTTGATCGTCCACGAACCGCACGGTATCTTCTGGAACTCCGCGACGCCCGTGGCCGGCGTCGATACGGCCCCGAGTTCCACGTTTCCGGAAAAAATCCTGACCTGCGCGTCGAAGATCGGGCTTTCCTGGGAGTCTTTCACCAGGACATGAACTTCACCGGGCGCGCAATTCTGCGCCTGAAGACCGAAGCATGCCAGAGCCAGGAGAAATCCGCAATGGACGATGATTCTACGGCGGCCTGAAAGATGGAAGCGCCTCATCCCGCTGAGATCCGGACGCTTCCAGATGTATACTGCTTCCCTCGCGTATCGCAATTTTTGTAGTACCACGGCGCCCCGTATGAAAACGGGCCCCATGGACACGTACCTTCGCGCGGCGAGTCGCAGATCAGAATGCGCGGGGCCGGTATCCAGGCCGGGACTGCACCCGGTAATGCCTGCCCGTGTCGCTGACGATCTGTATATTGATCTTCCGGAATCCCTCGTTCGGATTCGGGGCCGGATAATAGGTCACGGTGTAGGAATTGCCCAGATCCTCGCGGATCTGATCGAACGCCTCCACCTGTTTCTGCCATGTCTTCGCCCAGTACGCCTTGCCGCCCGTGCGCTGCGCAATGCGGCGGAAAACACTCGACGAAATGGGATCCTTGTTCACGTCGTTGGTGGAGATGACGTAAATCGGAATGCCTTCGTCTTCCGCCACCGCCCGCACGTCATCGGGGGCTACCATGCTTGCGTTATCCGGTCCGTTGGAGAAGACGATGACGACCTTGCGTCCGGGCACCTTGGCGGCGTCGCGCAGGGTCAGCAAAAGGCCGTTGTACAGAGCCGTATCGTCGCCGGCCACGGCTTTGCGCAGGCCCATAATCGCATCGTTGCGGTCGCTCGTCAGCGATGCCGCTCTCGACAGATTCCGGCTGAACGTGTACACGGCGATCGAGTCGGCGCGGTCCAGCCCGCGGACGAAATCCGCGATCGCGTCCTCCGCGTAAACGAAGCCGCGGTACATGAAGTTGCTGGTATCGAACAGGATGAAGACATTCGTGCCAACGAACGCATCGCCGCGCAGACCGGAAGGCGCGGCGCCAACCTTCTCCGCTTCGGGAGCCGTGGGGAGCAGCGGCTTCATCGATCCATCCGGCAGGATCTGCATTGCCGGGCGGCTGCCTTCGGAAAACGTGGCAAGTTTTTCGGGAATGCCGTCTTCCGTTACCTTGAAATCGACAGGCTTGAGCCCATTGACATATTTGCCCTTGTTATCCGTCACCTGGAAACTCAGGACCACCAGGTCGACCTTGGACTTGAATATGGGTGTCGGTCCTTCCTGCGCGAACAACCAGATTCCGGCGCCCGCGGCTGTCAGGAAACCACCTCCCACTGCCACGCGTACAAGCCGATTGATCGTTTTCCGACTCATCCTCATCTGCTCCTGTTGAAGTCAAAAACGTTTATTCCAAACCTGCCCGATCCGGACCCGAAGACTGGAGACCGCGGAGCCGCACCTCGTCTCCAACCGAGCGGAGACTCCGGAGCAATGCGGGCCAGTCCTCGAGATGTGACGCAAAGATTCTTTCGACTACTTTCTGCGTCCATTCGGGAACGAGAACATTCAACTGCGCCGGACGTACGCCGATTTCGTCGCCAACGTCAGCCCAGTAGAGAAGGTTGGACTCCCAACTCTCCGCCATAATCCGGCTTGAATATCCCATCAGGGTGGGGAAGGTACGCAGATTCAGCAGTTCGGGCCGGTAGGAATTCGCGAGCGTCGGCTTGGGCGTTCCCCAGGCGCGCGAGATCTCGGCCGGACTGACCTGTTCGGCGTCGAGCGACCCGTAGTGCTGAATTTCCGTGGCAACGGGCCCGGCGTTCGGTTGGGCAGAAAGACGGCGAGCCATCGAATAGAGTTCGGAAGGAGTGAGGATCTGAATGGCCTGGCGTACATCGCCGGAGGCGATGGCGCGCCTCACCAGCGCCGCGCGCCACGGGTTCGCGGCCGAATCGATGGCGCTGAACACGTTCTCCCGTTTTTCCGGATCGGCCGCGGCCTCGGCAACCTCCGCCTCGGCGAATCGCATATTCATTCCCACCCAGTGCATCTGAACCGGGGTCACGCTCCAGAACCGCGGAGTCTTCGCGGTCAGCATCATCTGCGGAACCAGATCGCCCCAGATCAGCGCCTGCGTCTGCGTGGGAACAAGGAAGTTCTGCTCGGCTTCGGCGAGCGCGTAGGGCAAACCCGCAAGCGAGCCGACCAGCCGCCCGCCCGCATTCGAAGGCCAGCCTGTTCCGTACATTTCGGTGACGCGCCAGCTTCGGTTCGCCCCCTGCATGCCGATGAAATCGTGGCCGCGAACGAACAGCGGGTTGGTCATCAGGATCTGAGCGCCTGGCGGGGCGTAATGGATGTAGTTATAGCCGACGATCGTATCGCGCAGCGTCGGCGCGAGAATCCCCCGGATGTCTTTGAGCTTCTCCGGATCCTTGTCCTTCGATGCCTTATCGATCATGGCGCGGAAGTTCAGCTTGCGCTCGGCGTCGATATGACGGTCAACATAGAATCCGAACGCCATGGCGTTCTTTTCGACGCCTGACATCGAGCTTCTCGGCAACTGAATATCGGCGACGCGCGCCGCCATCCGCGACGCCAGTTGCGCGTTCAGCTTCTCGCCTTTCGAAACGCCTTCGAGATTATCAGCCAGTTCGAAGATGAGATCCGCCGGAAGCAGCTTCTGCGATTCGAAGATTCGCTGCTCCTGCTGCACCAGTTCGGTCCGGGGTTCGGAGGCGTCGATCCGGGAGCCGCCAGCGAGCAGCGCGAGCATCC
>DASZUZ010000225.1:0-4476 GCA_035547415.1 Bryobacteraceae bacterium
GATGATCGTGGCTCGCGTGAGTTGATGCTGCTTCAGCGCCGCGGCGAAGATGCCGGCGGGAGAGAGAGTCATCAATGGAATCGGGAAAAGCTGCTCGTCTTCGGGGCTATGCACATCCACCGTCATCACGCTGTTGAAACCGGATGCCTGCGCCATCTCCCCCGTCCATGCCGCGGCGAGGCTTTGGCGCGGTTTCTGTTTATCCTGCCGTGAATAGGCCAGGTAGGGGAACACGCCCGTGATCTGTTTTGCGCCTTCCTAGCGCAGCGTATGCGCGAGCAGCAGAGTCGAGAGCATCTGCGCGTCCGGTGGAGAGATGGACCCCAGCATCAGGCAATCTTCCTCTTTGACGGGCGCCTCGAACTCCGTGAACAGTTCTCCGTTGGCGAAGCGCCCCGCGCGAAATCGGCCCGGACGGAATGGCAGACCGGACGCATGCAGGGCCGCCAGAGTGGGCTCGAACTCCGGTGATGCGAAGGCGATCATAATCGTTCCTTCAGGCGGCAGTCGTCGACGCCGCGTGTTTCCGCAGCTTTTCGCGGCTCTCCGCCAGGAGACGCTGCACTTCGGCGTCGCCCACCTGCTGGAATTCCGTGTACCACTGGCCCACCGCGAAGAAGAGCTCGGGCGTCGCAAGACACACCAGGTCGTCTGCTTCCGCGCGAAGGCGATCGCAGGCCTCCCCGGATCCCACCGGAACCCCGATGACGATGCTCGCGGGATCGAGGCTGCGAGCGTAACCGACCGCGGCCAGCATCGTGTTGCCCGTCGCCAGGCCGTCGTCAATCACGAGCGCCATGCGGCCGCGAAGGTCGAGCGCCGGAAGGCCGGCCCGATAGAGTTTCTCGCGGCGATGCATCTCCTGCTGTTCGCGCGAGACAATGTCATCCACGTCTTCGCTGGAAATTCCCATTTCGCGGATCATCCGCTCGTCGAGAATGCGCGTTGTCCCCGCGATCGCGCCCATCGCCAGTTCCGGCTGCCAGGGAACGCCGATCTTGCGCACGACGATCACGTCCAGCGGCAGGTTTAACCGGTCCGCCACGGCGAAGCCCACGGGAACACCGCCGCGCGTCAGCGCAAGAACGATCGCATCCGCGGGGATCTTGTGAAGGGAAAGCTCCTTTGCCAGCAGGCGGCCCGCTTCCACACGATCTGCAAATGGAAGGTGAACCATAACGAAAGCTCCTTTAGCCCGGGTAAAGCAGGTCGGTCGCCATCCGCAGCGGCGTCATGGCCCTCCGAGCGTAACTGCGTTGTGCGCCATGGCGCACCGGGAGCGCCGCATATCCGCCAAAACGCGCAGACGGCAACCCGCCCGGCATAGACGTTCCCACGATTTTCCGTGGCAAGCGGGATGCACAAACAGCCCGCGGACGTAAGATCTTATGAAACCTGCTCTATCGGACGTGGAGCGTATCGCTATCCACATACCCGTCGGCAAAGTTCACGTCGCGGCCGATCTCTCCCTGCCCCAGGACGCCACGGGCCTCGTGCTCTTCGCGCATGGCAGCGGCAGCAGCCGTCACAGTCCGAGAAATCGCCACGTCGCCGAAGTTCTGAATCGCGGCTCGATCGGCACAATACTGGCGGACCTTCTCACGGAGGACGAAGAAGCCGTGGACCTGCAGACCGCCGAACTTCGGTTCGATATCGATCTGCTGACCCGCCGTCTCATCGGCATCACGGACTGGATCGGCGGCCAGGGCACTCTGAACCGCTTGCGGCTGGGCTACTTCGGGGCCAGCACGGGAGCGGCGGCCGCGTTGGCGGCGGCGGCCGAGCGTCCTGACGTAGTCCGCGCGGTCGTGTCGCGCGGGGGCCGGCCGGACCTCGCGGGTCCGTCCCTCAGCGGGGTGACGGCGCCGTGTCTGTTCATTGTCGGCGCAGACGATCCCGTCGTACTGCGCCTCAACCGCGAGGCGATTGCCGAACTTCCCGAGCAAACAGCATGGAAGCTGGAAATCGTGCCCGGTGCGACTCACCTGTTTGAAGAGCCGGGCACTCTGGACAGAGTCTCTGAACTGGCGAGGGACTGGTTCCGCCAGCATCTCGCAGTCCGGTCCGCCCGAATGGAGGCCAGATGACACTCGCACCGCAGATTACCTTTCGCAACATGGAAACCGCGCCCGAACTGGAGGCCGCTGTCCTGCAGGAGGCCGAAAAGCTGGAACGCTTCTTCCCCCGGATCATGAGCTGCAGAGTCGCGATTGAAGGACCGAAACGTCAGGAGTTCGGAGGCTTGTTCAGAATCCGGATCGATCTCGGCGTACCCGGCGAAGAGCTTCTGGTCGAACACAACCCGACGCTGCACGCAAACCTGCAGAACCTCGATGAGGAGCGGAAAACGAAGAAGGCCGAGCCGCACAGAGAACGTCGCGACGCTCGTCGCGCCATTCATGAAGCCTTCCACGAGATGCGCCGGCGCCTCCAGGATTACGCCCGGCGGATGCGGGAGCAGGCAAGGCGTGGCGAAGGGCTCCTGGCGGGCAAAGTCATTCGCCTGACGCCGGACGAGGATTTTGGCTTCATCCAGGCGGACGATGGCCATGAAGTCTATTTCCATCGCAACTCCGTCCTCGCCGGCCACTTCGATCGCCTTCGCGTCGACAGCCCGGTCCGCTTCGCCGAAGAGATGGGCGAGAAGGGTCCGCAGGCGAGCAGCGTCAGACTGATTCGGCCCGCCCGGCAATCCCGGCAGGCCGCCGCAACCGTACTGGTTCGCCGTCATGGCGCCAGTAAATAAGCCGGCCCCGAGTCCCCTATGAAGGTGCTCCTCACGACCGATGGGTCAGACCGTGCCGTGGCGGCGATCCGCACGGCGGCGCGCATTCTCAATCCGGAGGATCGCGACATCGACGTCTTGTCCGTCGTGCCGCCTCACCGCCCTCCGGGTGAACTCGCCGGTGCCACCAGAACGAAGATATTGGAAGAGGCGAGGGCCCTCATCGGTCCGAACCCGAAGGCCGTCAGTCTCCTCCGGGAAACGGGCTCTCCCGCGGTTGTGATCGCAAACAAGACAGGCGATTACGATCTGACCGTCGTGGGATCGAGAGGAGCGGGATTCCGGGATGAGGCAGGTCTCGGCCCTGTCGCCAGCCGCGTGGTGGAACACGCGGCGAGGCCCGTGCTTGTCGGCAGGGCGCTGCGGAGCGAGGATGGCTTCCGCGCTCTGGTAGCGGTGGACGGCTCGTCCGCTTCTCTGCACGCCGTCGAGACGCTCAGCAATCTCTTTGACCTGACTTCGGCCGAAGTCTCTCTTATGTATGTTGCGGAAACCCCATGGCTGAATGTCGAGGGCGATCTGGCTTCCGCCTCGGAAGAGGAGATCGAGACGAGTGAGGCGGCGGTCCTGGAGAAACAATTCATCCGCGAAGGACAGGAGTTGATTGAGGACGCCCGCAAGCTTCTTCGGCGCTATCGCCCTCTGGTGAATAGCCGCATTGAGGAAGGCAACCCGGCCGATGCGATTCTGGCCGAAGCGGAGCGCGGGCAATATGACCTGGTTGTGCTCGGCGCCACGGGAAATCGCGATGTGAGGTACCGGATGCTTGGAAGCGTATCCTTCCGTATTGCCTGGGACGCGCCATGTTCCGTTCTGATCGTGAGAGAGCCGGGCGAAACGGGCTGACGGACCGCAGCTACCGGCGCGCCTCGATTTCCTTTCTCCGCTCCTGTCGGATCAGCCCCACCAGATCGCCCAATTCCTCCGCCAGCAGCTCGAGAATGTCGTCAAGAGACACAATGCCCACCAGTGCTCCCGACGCATCGACAATCGGCATTCTGCGCACGCCATCGCCGCGCATCAGCGCGATGGTTTCGAAGATGCCGTCGCGTTCTCTTGCCGTGACCATCGTGCCCGTCATAATGTCCCCCACGGACAACTGATCGGGATTCAGATGCTCGGCCAGCACTTCGACGACAATGTCGCGATCCGTGACGATCCCCACCGGGATTCGCTTCCCCTCGAATTCGTCGGCCACCACAATGTCACCGGTATGCCGTTCGCGCATCAGTTTCGCCGCTTCGCGCACGGAGGTCTCCCGTGGCGCAATAATCACGGTCCGGGTGCATATCTCTCCAACAGTCATTGGATTTTCTCCACTCTCTGTTGAGCATCCGAACAGCCAGTTCACAGGCGGCATGCGCCCGGATCGCAACGCGTGAATGCCTCCCGCTCTTCCGGCGACTCGCCGATTCCGAGTTGCAGGGCTGTCTCAGTCTTCGAGCCGTAACCGAAGACCGTCACGCCCTTGCAGCCGAGCCGGTGCGCGAGCCTGTATACCCGCGCCACGTCGGTGATGCCGAAACCGGGCGTCAGGCGGCGACAGGGGGCGTCGCTCGAGCCCTCGCCCGCAGCGCCTCCAGATCGTCCTGCAGACCCTTGCTGTAGCTGACAGGATACGGCGCTGCCGCGGATTCGAGACCGCGCAGTTCCTCCGGTAACTGCGCCAGTTCACGCTGGATCGCGCGGCG
>DASZUZ010000226.1:0-1549 GCA_035547415.1 Bryobacteraceae bacterium
CGCCGCCCTTGGCGATGAAATCGCGAGCGGCGGCCAACTGATAGAACTCTTCGAGAACGCCCTCCGCCTGGTTCGGCGTCACCTGCTTCATTTTCGCGACTTCGCGCGAGACGATCTGGATCTCGTCCTCCGTGAGATGACGGATCAGTTCGGCGCCCACCTGATCGCCGACGACAACAAGCAGAACCGCGGCCTTCTGCAATCCGCTGAGCGCCGCATCGGCCTGAGTTCCGGACTGGACGTTGGCAATCATCGATCGTGAATCCAGGACTGAAGGACCTGGACCGAGGATCCGGAGTCCTTCTTCGCAATCTCGCGAATCTGTTTCGCCAGTACTTCCGCTTTCTTTGTTTTCACCGGCGGGATCCTGATGGAAGACAGGACTGCCAGATCGGCTTTGCGTTGTTCTTCTTCACGCTCGGCCAGCTGCGCCTGGATCTCCGCTTCCGCGGCGCTTTCGAGAGATGCCGCCGAGTCGGCCGGTCCCGGCAGCGATCCGGGCGCATGGTCCTGAACGGCGACGCTCTTCACCCGGCCCGTACGCGCAATCAGGAACACCGCAACCCCGAGGATCAGCACGAGCAGGCCTCCAACGCCGACGATCACGGGCGTCGGCTGATTGAGAATTGTCTTCGTAGGGACGGGGACAGCGGCCACAGGTTCCGGAGCGGGCTGATTCAGCGTCTCTTCAAAAGGGAGCGTTTCGACCGTGATCTGGTCGCGATCGCCAACGAAACCGATGGCCGCGGTTACCACATCCTTCACCGATTGCAGAACTTCGGGTGTGGGCGGCGTCACTACGTGATGCAAATTCCTGCCAGAGCCTTCCCAATGTACGTTCTGGTCGAGAAGAACGGCCACGGACATACGTTTCAATCCGCCCTGGGGCATATGCGTCGTCCGGGTCACGTGGCTCGGCTGCCAACTGATGTTCTCGGTTCTTCGTGTTGTCGATATCCCCGATCCCGCGTGCGTCGTTGCCCGGGGCAGATTCGCACTCGTCCCCGGCACCCCGCCGGATGAGCCACTTCCGGTAACCTCTTCGGTTTTCTGCGAGGTGATCATCACGGTCTTCTCCGGATCGAGGGTCTCTTCGTTTTGGTCGGTACTGGTCCGATCGACGTCCACGGAAAGGCTCGCCCGATAGCGATCGTGTCCCAGCAGCGGGTCGAGCGTGGAAGAAATCTTCTGCAGCAGATCGTACTCCACCTTCTGGCGGTAATCGAGCGCTGCTTCACTCGCCGCCTGATCCGGCGAATCCGGCCCGGGCCTGCTGAGCAGATTGCCCTGCATATCCAGCACAGCGACGGCATCCGGGGAAAGACCTTCCACGGCGCTGCTCAGAAGATGGGTCAGGGCCGACACGTTCTGAGGCGAAAGCCGCGCGCCGGGGCGAAGCTTGACCATGACGCTTGCTTTGGCAGGCTGCCGGGAATCCTCGAATACCGAGTCCTTCGGAAACGTGATGTGCACGCGCGCGCGTTCCACCTGGCTCATGGCGCTGACTGTTCTCTCCAACTCGCCTTCGAGCGCCCGCCCATAGTTGATG
>DASZUZ010000227.1:0-1842 GCA_035547415.1 Bryobacteraceae bacterium
AAAATTGGCTTTGGAGAACCCAATGGAAAGCCAATTTAAACCCAATTCGAACCCAATTTTTGGCTTTGTACAATCGCTTCCGCCGCCCGCCACCCGCTCCCGCGCTGACTACAGTGGAAGTGTGCCCGATTATCCCCGCCGCATCGCCTGCCTGACGGAAGAGACCACCGAAACCCTGTACCTCCTCGGCGAGCAGGATCGCATCGTCGGCGTCTCCGGCTATACCGTGCGGCCGCCCGAAGCGCGCGTCAAGCCGAAAATCTCGGCCTTCACCACCGCGAAGATCGAAAAAATTCTCGCCGTCGATCCGGACCTCGTGCTGGCCTTCTCGGACCTGCAGGCCGACATCGTCCGCGCGCTCCTGCAACGCGGCGTCACCGTCTTCGCTTTCAACCAGCGCAGCGTCGAAGAAATCCTCGACATGATCCTCGTCATCGCGAGAATCGTAGGTGCGCCGGAGAAAGGTGAAGCGCTCGTGGAACAGTTCCGGAACAACCTGTCGGCGATCGCGGCCGCCGCGGCGCAGTTTCCCCGCCGCCCGCGTGTCTTCTTCGAAGAATGGAAGCATCCGCTCATCTCCGGCATCCGTTGGGTCGAGGAACTCATCGAGATCGCCGGTGGCCAGCCGATCTTCCCCGAGTTGCGGCGCGAACAGTCCGCGAAGAACCGGATTGTCGACCCCGCGTCCGTCATCCCGCGCGATCCCGAAATCGTCATCGGCTCCTGGTGTGGCATGAAGGTCAGCAAAGAGTTCATCTGTTCGCGCCCCGGCTGGAGCGAAATATCGGCGGTCCGCAACGGGCACGTTTATGAGATCAAGTCCACGTATATCCTGCAGCCCGGGCCGGCGGCGCTCACGGATGGCGTCCGGCAACTGCACGACCTGATCGCCAGGGCGGCTCATAAGTGATATCGTTTGAGGCAAACGATGCTGGTACGGCTTTTCCTCGGGCTGGTGTGTTCCGTTCCGCTTCTGGCCGATAGTGGAACGATCGAATTCAATCGCGACATCCGCCCCATCCTTTCGGACCGCTGCTATACATGCCACGGCCCGTCATCGACCACGCGGAAGTCGAAGCTCCGGTTCGACACGGAGCAGGGCGCGAAGCAGGACCTCGGCGGCCACTTCGCCATCGTGCCGGGCGCGCCGGATCGCAGTGAAATGATCCGCCGCATCAGCGCGGGCGATTCGCCCATGCGGATGCCGCCCGCGTATGCCGGGCCGGCTCTTTCGGATCGCGAAATCGGCACGATCCGAAGCTGGATCCAGCAGGGCGCGAAATGGGAGAAGCACTGGTCGTTCATTCCGCCGAAGCGCCCCGCAACGCCGCCTGGCGTCAGCCCGATTGATTATCTGGTTCGCGCGCGGCTCGACCGCGAAGGCCTGAAGCCTTCGCCGGAAGCGGACAAGGCAACGCTGATTCGTCGTGTGTCCTTCGATCTCACCGGGCTTCCGCCTACTCCGGCGGAGGTCGACGCGTTCCTGAAGGACTCCTCTCCGAACGCTTATGAGAAGGTCGTCGACCGGCTGCTCGCGTCACCGCGTTACGGTGAGCGCATGGCGATTCGCTGGCTCGACGCCGCGCGCTACGCCGACACCAACGGCTACCAGACGGATGGCGAGCGCTTCATGTGGCGATGGCGCGACTGGGTAATCGACGCCTTTAATCGCAACATGCCGTACAACGAGTTCACGGTCGAACAGATCGCGGGCGACATGTTGCCGAACGCCACACTCGATCAGCGCATCGCCTCCGGCTTCAATCGGAACCATCGCGGCAACGGGGAAGGCGGCATCGTTCCGGAAGAGTACGCGGTCGAGTACGTGGTGGACCGCGTCGA
>DASZUZ010000228.1:0-1659 GCA_035547415.1 Bryobacteraceae bacterium
TGCGCCTGCTGCGCATACACGAGTGGCGCGGCCACGAATAGAGCGATCCAGGATTTCATCGGAACTTCCCATTGTGACGCACGCACTACACTGAAAAATCGTCAGCGGAACGCGTCAGCATGCGGTCCCGGCGATGGGCAAATCCGAGACGGCATGAATACCTGCGCGGTTGATGTGTGGACGATATCGCTCGACGTTCCGCGTCGCGCGATTCTCTCTCCCGAAGAGCGGGATCGCGCCGCGAGGTTCCGGTTCGAGCGGGACCGCATTCACTGGAGCCATGCACGGTCCGCATTACGGGTCATCCTCGGCAAGTACCTCGGGATTGGGCCCCCGGAAATCCAATTTACCCTGGGCCAGCATGGGAAACCCGCAGTCGCCGGGATCGAATTTAATCTTTCCCACTCCTCGGGATGGGCCATGATCGCGGTCAGCCGCCATGGGCCCGTCGGAGTGGATCTGGAGAAGATTCGAGAGGATCTCGACATCGCAAAGCTTCTGCAGAGGATCGGGGAACCGGGGCTCGGCGGTACAACGGACGCGCTCTGGCACGAATGGACGCGCCGCGAGGCGCGGACCAAAGCGGCCGGCTCCAGTTTAATGGATCTTCCCCCGTGCGACCTGCGGGTCATTGACCTGATCGCCCCGGCTGGATTTGTCGCGTCTCTCGCCTTGCGAGCGTGCGAGCCGAGCGTGAATTACGTGGAATTCCCGGCTGATTAGAACGAGAAGCGAGCCGGATGGCCGGCATTCAGGTGAGCGGTGGTTGTCTTACCGTCCGGCATTCGCAGCCGCACGTCGCCGGTCACTTGCGGACGCAGCGTGACCTCCCCTTTGCCGTCGCCCCGCCAAGTAATGTCCACCGCTACAGCGCCCCGCGCTTTCAGACCGCGAACCGATCCCTCGGCCCAGGCTTTCGGCAAAGCGGGCAGAATTTCGATCTCGCCATTCTGGCTTTGCAGCAGCATCTCCGCGACGCCCGCCGTCGCGCCGAAGTTGCCATCGATCTGAAAGGGCGGATGGGTGTCCAGCAGATCCGGCAAGGTAGATTTCGCGAGCAACGCCTGCATGTTCTCCCATGCCAGATCTCCTTCGTCGAGCCGTGCACGAAAGTTGATGATCCATGCGCGGCTCCAGCCAGTGTGGCCGCCTCCGTTCGCGAGACGAAGTTCGAGCGCCCGCCGCGCCGCCTGTGCGAGTTCCGGCGTTCCGCGAGGCGTAATCTGATTGTCCGGATGCAGCGCGAACAGATGCGACATGTGCCGATGGCCCGGCTCGGCGACTTCGTAGTCCTCCTGCCATTCCTGCAGCCGGCCGTTTTTGCCAATCCGGAATGGCGGCAGCGTCGCGCTGGCCGCCTGGACGCGCGCCCGAAAATCGGCGTCAATGCCGAGAATCGCCGAGGATCTGACCACCCGATCGAACACGGCGCGAGTGATTTCGATGTCCATGAAAGGCCCCATCGAAAGGAACGCCTGCGAGCCATCGGGCAGCTTATAAGTGTTCTCCGGAGACGAGGAGGGGCCGGTCACCAGATGCCCGTTCCCGTCATCCGTCAGGTAATCCAGCGGGAATTCCGCGGCTTCTTTGAGGACCGGATACGCGCGTTTTTCGAGGAAGCCGCGGTCCAGCGTGAACGCATAGTGCTCCCAGAAGTCC
>DASZUZ010000229.1:0-6075 GCA_035547415.1 Bryobacteraceae bacterium
AAACTGGGCCGGATGTTGCTGCCGTACGCCTTGATTTCTCTGCTCATCTCGAGCTTCTGGCTTCCACTGTGGCCCGCAGTTCTCGTCCTCGCGGCGCAGGCCGGCATATACGGCGCCGCGCTGGCGGATCCGATTCTCCCCGACCGCTCTCTGTTGAAGCGGATCAGTTCACCGGCCCGAACCTTCGTTGTGCTGATGGCGGCGGCTACCGCTGCGCTCGCGATTTTCTTCGTTCCCGCGGGTAAATTGTGGCGGCCCGCGGCACAGCCCGAAAGGGCGCGCGGCGTCAACCAGCCCACGGGTTCCGTCCCGTGAAGATCCGCGCCTGAGATAATGAGCACCAAGTTGGTAGCCGTATCCGGAATGTCGGGGTTCCGGCTCCCTGGCGCGAAGCGCTCCCAGACATACACATGACATTCGACAGACCCGTCCCGGCTCTTCTCCTGGTGCGCGAACTGAATCTCGGAGGTATCGAGAGGGACGTCACCAAAATCGCGCTGCACATCGACCGCTCCAGGTTTGAGCCCCACGTCGCGAGCTACTATTCCGGCGGGTTTCGATACGAGGAACTGCGTGCGGCAGGCATTCCTTATCTGCACCTGCCGGTAAGGTCGTTTGCCTCCCGCGGGGCAGTGGAGGCGGCGCTCGCGTTCCGGCGATACCTGCGAGAACATCGGATCCGTGTTGTACACGGCTGGGATCCCACGGCGTCATTCGCCGCGCCCCTTGCTCGCCTCTTTCGGGTGCCTGTCGTTCTTTCGAGCACGCTCGGATCGCGCGATCTTCTCGACGACCGTACGCGGCAGCAGGTTCGATTTACCGACCGGCTGGTCGATTCCGTCGTCGTCAATTGCGAAGCCATGCGCAAGCACCTTATCGAAGATGAAGGCGTGCCGCCGGGGCGCATCGAGATCTGTTACAACGGCGTAGACACGACGCAGTTTTACCCGGCGGAGGCGCCTCGCCCGGCGGAACTGGCCGGGGCTTCGCTGGTGATCGGGGCTTTGTGCGCCCTTCGTCCCGAGAAGGCGCTTCATCTGTTGCAGGAGGCATTCGCCCGCGTCCGCAGTCTCGACCCGCGGATGAAACTGGCCATTATCGGGGACGGGGTTGAACTGCCGTCGCTGCGTCAGAACAGCGTTCGTCTCGGGATCGAGGATGCCAGCGTGTTCATCCCGGCCACGGCTGACGCGCCGCGATACCTGCGGGCGCTGGATATTTTTGTTCTCTGCTCGGTATCGGAAGCCTTTTCGAATGCGCTGCTTGAAGCGATGGCGTGCGGCTGCTGCTGTGTGGGGTCACGAACCGGGGGCACGCCCGAGCTGACCGGCGACGACGAGCGCGGCCTTCTGTTTGAATCCGGGAATGCGGCGGATCTGGCCGACCGGCTTGAATCGTTGATTCGGAATCCCGAACGGCGGCGCGCGTTGAGCACGCAGGCAACTCAGTTCGCCAGGAACGATCTCAGCATCGAGACCGCCGCGCGACGGATCGCCGATATTTACGACGGTCACCTGCGGCGGAAGGGACAGGTTCGCCCGGCGTGAAACCGAAGACCATCCGCGTGATGGCCATGCTGGAGCCGGTCTCATTGGCCGGAACCGCCAAAGCGGTCCTCGAATTCGCCAGAGAGCGAAACCGGCGCCATCCGGACCTGCCCGAGATCGACTTATCGATCCTGAATTTCAGCCGGGGCTCAATGACGCTGGATACGGCCCTGAAAACCGCCATTGAAGAGACCGGCGTTCCGGTCGACACGGTGCGGGAACAGGGACGCTTCGACCGCGCCGTCTTCCAACAGTTGCATGGTTTCGTCGCCTCGCGCAGGCCGGACGTGATCTGGTCGAACAGCGTGAAATCCCACTTCCTCGTGCGCGCCGGCGGACTACACCGAAGCAGGGCCTGGGTGGCCTATCATCACGGCTACACGACCACATCATTGGCGGTCCGACTGTACAACCTGCTGGACTTCTGGTCGTTACGAAAAGCCGATCGCGTGCTCACGGTATGCAAGCCGTTCGCTCACGACCTAGTACGAAGGGGCGTGCAGGAGAAACGGATCCGCGTGCAGCACATGCCGATCCGCGAGTGGACGGCGCCCGCAGAGGGCGACCTTGCCGAAGCGAGAAGCCGCCTCACATGGAGCGCGGAGACCAGGTGGATACTGAGCGTCGGCCGGTTGTCGCGCGAAAAGGCACACGCCGATCTGCTCCGGGCGTTCGCCCAAATGGACGGCGCGCTGAATACGCCAACACGGCTCGTGCTCGTCGGGGACGGACCCGAACGCAGCGCTCTGGAGGAACTCGCGCGTACTCTGGGCGTGGCCGGTTCGGTCCAGTTCGCTGGTCACCAGACGAACGTTGCCCCCTACTACGCTCTTGCGGACATTTTTGCGCTGCCGTCGCACAGTGAGGGTTCACCGAATGTTCTGCTCGAGGCGATGGCGGCGGGAGTACCTGTCGTAGCTACGGCGGTGGGAGGGATCCCTGAGTTGGCGACGAACAACCGGGACGCAGTTCTGGTCAGCAAAGGCAACATCGCTGAAATGTCTTCGGGATTGACGGCGCTGCTCACCGATGAAGGGCTGCGCGTACGACTGGCGGGCTCCGCGCGCAGGACGATCGCCAGCTACACTCCGGAAGCATATTTGCGGTCTATCGTCAGCGTCTTCGAAGAGGCGATTTTGAGCCGGAAATAAAGCTCTGGCACGGTCTCCGCGACACAGCGCAATCGGCGAGAGTTTATCCGTCACTTATGCGGAAGTAAACAACATCAGCGTCGCGGCCTTAGTAATTACTTATTGATTATTAATTTACTCGGCTTTTACTATCATCCGAAAGCGGCTTGATTACAAAAGTGGAATAATAAGAGACGAACTATCGGCGTGACGCCGCAGATTATAACTGCGGTACCGGTACTGAGATATATCAAATTGTCGCCAGATGCATGTTACTCTGATCTGACCCAAAGGTGATTCCCCAGGCTTCAATGATTTCACATCCCAGCGCGCGATCGGCTCTGCGATCGGCTCAAAACGGAATCGCGCACTCCTTGCTTGGACCGTGGCGCAATAACCGACTGCTCGTGCTGTGCTATCACGGCATCGCGATGGATGATGAAGCAAAATGGAATCCGGCCCTCTACGTTAACCAGAGCACGTTCCGGCAACGCATGAAGATGATTCGTGACGCCGGCTGCAATGTTCTCTCCTTGCCGGAAGCTCTGTATCGGCTGTCCCGGAAGTCATTGCCCGAGCGCAGCGTCGTTCTCACGTTCGATGATGGGTTCCATGATTTCCACCGGTGCGCTTATCCCGTTCTGCAGGAATTCCGCTATCCCGCAACAGTGTACCTGTCCACTTATTACTCGGTGAACCAGTTGCCCGTGTTTGACCCGATGTGCTCTTACCTGTGCTGGAAAGGTCTTGGAAAAACGATCGATATAACAGGCATCGCGCCTCAGGGCGGCTCGTGGCAGTTATCCACAACCGCCGACTGCGCCGCGCTGTTCCGGTGCATCTGGGAACATGTGCGCGAAATGCGCATGCCGGCATGCGAAAAGGACGCCCTGGCGGAGCGACTCGCGGGACGAGTCGGCGTGGATTATGAGGAGATCCGGCGCCGCCGTCTGCTTCACCTCATGACACCCGAAGAAGTACGTGAGGTTTCACGGAACGACATCTCGATCGAATTGCACACGCACCGTCACCGTACGCCGGTCGGCCGGGAGTGTTTTCTGAAGGAAATCGAAGAGAACCGGCGTCTCATCATGGAAATGACGGAGACGACGGAACCGCCTGAACACTTCTGTTACCCCAGCGGAAATTACCATGCGTCATTCGCGCAGTGGCTCCGCGAGGCTGGCGTAGTCTCCGCGACGACGTGTGCGGCTGCGTTGGCGGAGCCGGATTTCGATCCGATGGCGATGCCGAGGTATCTGGACCAGGAAAACCTGAGCGAGTTCCGGTTCGCCGGGTGGCTGAACGGGCTGATGCCGTGGGCGAAAGCCCGGATGAACCGTAACGCGCACATCACAAACCGACCGGCGACGGCCGAAGTGGCTCCCTACTGATTTTTTCCTACCTGATTCGGAGAAATCGCCGACGTATGTTGAAATCGTAAGGATGAGTCCTGTTCCGCTGGTCGTCGTTGCTGGCGCCCGACCCAATTTCATGAAGGTCGCCCCTTTGCTCCATGCATTGGCTGGCGATCCGGATTTCGCCACGATTCTGGTCCACACAGGACAGCACTACGACCAGAATATGTCGGGTCAGTTCTTCAGCGATCTGGGAATACCGAGTCCCCAGTATCACCTGGAGGCCGGCTCGGGAACACATGCGCAACAGACCGCCGAGATCATGAAACGACTGGAACCTGTTCTCATTCAGGAACAGGCTGCGGGAATCGTGGTTGTCGGCGATGTTAACTCGACCACAGCGGGAGCTCTTGTCGCGGCGAAGCTTGGCATGGCAGTGGTTCACATCGAAGCGGGACTGCGGAGTTTCGATCGCACCATGCCCGAGGAGATCAACCGGATGGTGACGGACGCCATCTCGGATCTCTTTCTGGTCACCGAGGAAAGCGGGCGGACGAACCTGCTGCGCGAAGGCAAATCGGCGGATCGAATCCGGATGGTCGGCAATCTGATGATCGATTCGCTGCGGAAAAACCAGGAGCGCGCCCTGAAATCGGATGTGCGGCAGCGCATCGGCGCTCCGGAGCGGTTTGGTCTCGTGACCCTGCATCGTCCGGCCAACGTGGACGATCCGGCGCAACTCGCAGAAATTCTGGGCGCTCTGACGGAGATCTCAGATGAACTCCCGCTTTACTGGGCCGTCCATCCGCGGACGCGGGCGCGCATTGAGGCGGCGGGGAAGTCGTACGCGATGGGCCGGATTCATATGCTGGAGCCGCTCGGATATCTGGACTTCCTATGCATGCAGGCGAACAGCGCCGTGGTGCTCACAGACTCCGGTGGAATCCAGGAAGAAACGACTGTCCTCGGCGTGCCGTGCCTGACGCTGCGTGACAACACGGAGCGTCCCGTGACCGTCGACTCCGGAACCAACCGCCTGGCGGGGACTCGCAGAGAGACTATTCTGAGCGCGTGGCGGGATTCCCGCGAGCACCCGAAAGAAGGACGGATTCCCCCGCTGTGGGATGGGAATGCCGGCTTGCGGTGCCGCCTCGCTCTTCGTGAGTTCTTCCTGGATGCAGCGCCGGGCAGCGCCGCCTAGATGCCGCCGATCACGCTGCTGATCTTCGCGTACCACTTTCCGCCGGAAAATTCGATCGGCGGACAGCGGCCGTTCCGATTCTACAAATACTTATCGCGGATGGGATATCGCTGCCACGTCATTACTGCGGCGCGGCAGGAAGAAGCCAATCCGGATGTCACGCATGTACCGGACCCGTTTATCGAAACACAACGGGATGGGGCCGGGTGGCAAGTCGAGCGGTTCATTCGAAAGTTCCTTTTGCCAGGCGTCGTGGGCGTACGCTGGGGGCGGATGGCTGCGAAAGCCGGGCAAGCGATCATCCGGGCGAACCGAACCGGGCCAGTTGCGATTTTGTCAACATTCCCGCCGCTGGGAACGCACATTGCCGGATGGGAACTCTCTCGCCGGGAAGGAGTACCCTGGATCGCCGATTTTCGGGATCCGATGGGCGATAATCCCGGGCACGTCGGCTTCAGCCAGGCACAACACGGCCTGTATAACAGCCTGGAGCATCTCGTGTTTCGCTCCGCCGACCTGATCATCGCCAACACGGATACCGCCGCGGATCAATGGCGTGCCCGGTACCCGGAAAAGAAGAGCCGGATTCACCTGATCTGGAACGGTTTCGACCCCGAGAACAAACTCCGTCCCCTGCCGGTGCCCGAACATAAGCGCAAGGTCGTCAGTCATGTCGGTTCGTTGTACGGCGGGCGTACAGTCACACCACTTCTCGAATCTGTTGCCCGGTTGATTGAATGCGGCCAGTTGTCACGGGACAGCATCTGCATCAATCTGGTTGGCGAGGCGCTCCCCGGATGTATTCCTTCACCCGATTTTGTCGATCGCGCAAAATCGGA
>DASZUZ010000230.1:0-1965 GCA_035547415.1 Bryobacteraceae bacterium
GTTTCGTTCAGAAACGTGTACTTGCCGTCGATCAGATCGGTGAGCGGCCGGTTCTCCCGCAAAACCGCGGCGAAGAACATGCTCGTCTCCGTCCGCATCGCTTCGCGCAGATCGGCGTTCCACTCGGGAAACTTCTTCGCATCCGGCTGCACGGCGTCCAGACTGCGCACCTGCAGCCACTGGCCCACGAAACTCCCGGCGAATGCGGACGACTTCGGATCTTCAATCATGCGCTTCAACTGCGCGTCGAGTACAGCCGGCTGGTGCAGCCGGTTCGTTTCGCCCAGCCGGAGGAGTTCGTCGTCCGGCATCGAACTCCAGAGAAAATAGCTCAGCCGTGACGCCAGTTCCACGTCAGAAATCCGCTCCGTCGTCCCCGGCTTCGGATCGCGCTCGATCCGGAACAGGAACTGCGGCGAGACGAGCATCGCTTCGATCGCAAACTGAAGGCTCTGCGCGGGCGTGTACCCCCCGGTCTTCGCGCGCTCGTATACCTTCATCAGTTCGGCGACTTCCGGTTTGGTCACCGGCCGCCGGTAAGCGCGGTGCGCCAGTGACGTCATGATTCTGTCGACGCAGGCGCGGCCGGAAGCCGGATCGCAGATCAGAACCTTCTTCTGCGAGACGTGCGGCTCTTTGGACGGGAAAGGCCCGGCGAGTTCGAACGTTTCAGGGAAGATGTTTTTTGCCGGACTGAAACGCGCCGTCTGTGGAATAGCCTTCAGCCCGTCGTCGTTCACGAAGGCCGCGCGAAATGTGTGCTCGCCCTGCGACAGGAACATCCGCAGCTCTTCACTCGCCCGCTGCGTCGCCCCGCCCTGCCGGTTCACGTCGCTGATCTGTACCGGAACCTGCACCGTCTTCACCGGCTTTCCGTCCACGGAAATAACCAGCGTGACCGGCTGGTCCTTTGGACCGCGGTGGCCGGTAATCAGGACACGTACCGTATAATCGGCGTCGAAATCGACCCGATCTTTGACCTCCACCGTATCGATATCCAGCCGGTGGGTCCGGCTTTTCTTGTTGAATAAACCGGGTTTGGGCAGCGGATCTCCACCGACGGCCCGAGACGCGATCTGCTCCGCCGCCTGCATGTACTTCTGCATCAAAGTGGGGGAAATGGTCAGGACCGCGCCGATGTTGTCGAAGCCGAAACTGGAGTCGTCGATCGGGAACTCTTCTTCGGCATGGAAGGATACCCCGAGAAGATCCCGGATCGTGTTGGAATATTCGTTCCGGTTCAGCCGGTGGGCGACTACGCGGCCCGGATCGGGCTTCACGCCTTTATCCATCCGGTCGAATTCCGACTGGACGTATCCTACTAAGGCATCCATCTGCTCGGCAGGCGGCCGCGGGATCCCTTTCGGCGGCATCTCGCCCGCCTGCAGCTTGGAGAGAATCCGCTCCCAGGCATCTCGTTTCGTCCCGAGCGTCGCCGCATCCATAAACAAAGCGACGTTCAGACCGCCCGAAGCGAGCTTTTCGTTATGGCAGCCCGAACACGTCTTCGAAAGAATGGGCCGGACGTTCTCGTCGAAGCTCCCGTGCGTCGTAGCGCTCGCCCCCTGGAGTAGCGGGAGCGCCATCAGGGGAATAAAGAATCGGTGAAATCGTCCCAACGCCTTCGAGACGACCGCAAATGGTCCCAAGGTTACCTCTCCAATGAGTGTAATGGCCCCACGAGCTTTGTTTTCAACGTGGCACACGGTGTAACACCGTGTAAGGACGCGACAGGAGGGTGGCGTTGAATATATGATGTGGGCTTCGCCATGAAGTCGATCGTACTCTTTGCCGCATTCGCGGGCGCGACCCTGCTCGCCCAGCAACCCCCACCGCAGAACGGGCAGCCGCGCCCGCTTCACCTCATTCCGCCGCCGGGGGTCACCGTCCCTGACGCCGACCAGCGGCAGTTAAAGACGGGTCTGGCCCGGCTCGGCGCCCGGATCGAGGCGCTGAAGACCAATC
>DASZUZ010000231.1:0-2599 GCA_035547415.1 Bryobacteraceae bacterium
GTTCAAAGTCCGAAAAAGTCTGGGATAACAGCGATTCGAATGCCGGCGCGAGAAATGTTTCTCCGTTGTAGACAGGAAGACCAATACTCAGGGCGGGCATAGGCACGTGAATACGTGATCAAGCGATCGTTCCGGCGGGCGCCTGTTGTGATCAGGCTGTTGCAGCATGAGCGCACGGCGGATACAGGGAAAGAATACGATTCACGCGGAACGGCGGTCAATGTTTCCTAAGGGCGCGGGGAGCTATCTTATGGACATCCGGCGTTATATCTATTTCGTCCCCCGCGTGAGCTTTATAAACACCTTAAGCAGGCTATTTCCCGGGATCGTCTGAATGTGGGACCATCGTCACGCCCACATGTGTTATTCGCGGGCGTTCGAAACCAAAGCGCTCGCCGCGTGACAGCGACGTGTTTTCCACCTGGTGGTCATGCTCTATGCGCGAGGCCGCGTCCGGATAACAGAATGTGCCGCGGAGGCGAAGGCTTTGTAGCTGGATTCGTGTTCCGGGCGTCGGTATCCGCGCCGGCTCACGTCTCTGGCGTTGGGCCCGAATCGCTGCCGCTCAACGCTGAACGAGCAGACAAGCAGGAGTTTCTTAAACAAATGAACATCAGATGGGTCGGACTTGCATCGTGCATGTTACTCTATGCGCCTTTACTATCCGCCGCTGTCCAGTTCACCTATTCGGTCGTCGAACCGCAGGAGGACTGGGACGGCCACAAGCCGAAAGTGATCGGCGACTTCGACAACAGCGGGCAGGGTGGGATCGGAATCTATTCCGCCGGTCAGGGATTTAAGCTCTACCGATCTCCCGCCTTCATCCCCTTCCTGATCACGACTTACCAAAACGGACCTGACGATGAGGATGCGCGAGTAGCCGATGTGAATCATGACGGCGCGCCAGACATTATCATCGGCGGCTACAGCGGAACCTACTGGCTGGAAAATCCACTTCGACAGGGCAAGGATCCGTATGCGTCTCCCTGGGCCGTTCACGTAATCGATCGGAACCACCCTGGGCATGACGTCGCGACTGGCGATGTAAACAAAGACGGCCGGATCGACTTCAGCACGGAGAGCGGCGTCTACCTTCAGGGCGCGACGCCGGACCAGTGGACTCTGATCGGAGTCGGCCAGATCCGGCGGGGCTTTCAAGGCACGACGCTGATGGACGTGACCGGGGATGGTTATCTGGATCTGATCGCCCCGGATCTCACCGGGTCCCACCTTTCATGGTTCGAAAACCCGCTTCACGGAGGCGGCAATCCGGTCACTCAGGTCTGGACGGAACACGTAATCGACGCTTCTCCCGGGTTTGTTGGTCCCATGACCTCGGTGGCTGCTGCTTTCCGCGGTTTATCGCGCGCGGACCTTGCGACGGCGCCGATGTATAACGACGGGAACCTGGTCTGGTATGAGAATCCGGCGGATCCGCGCCAGCAGGCGTGGATCAAACACATTATCGGAGCGGCGCACTACGTTCACCAGGGGTCGCTTCAGGCCGCGGATTTCGACGGGAACGGGACTATCGACATCGCTTTCGCCGAACAGGAGCAGTCCGCGGAGAAGCGAATCGGCGTGTTCTTCAACGGGGGTGCGGGCGGGTCGTGGCAACTGCAGCTACTGGCTACTACGGGAGGCCACAACATGAAAGCGGGACTGATTGGCAGCGATCGGTACCCGAGCCTGCTCTCGGCCAATCACGGCTTTTTCGGAGCATCCACCATTGTCCAGCTTTGGCGGAACAATGGACCCGCGCCGCCGGCCCCGGGAACCGGTCCGGTTTCCGACGAGTTTAACGGTGCAGTGTTGAATACGGCGCTCTGGAAATTTGAAAATCCGCTCGGCGATGCAACCGTGAAAACCGATGGCTCTCACGCCCTGATTTCGGTCCCGGCGAATGTCGCGCATGAGCCGTGGCTGCGCGACTACGGGGCGAGGATCGTACAGCCGGCCTCGAACAAAGACTTCGATATCGAGGTGAAATTCGACTCCATTCCACGGCTCCGCTACCAGATGCAGGGCCTTATTGTGGAGCAGGACAACTCGGATTATCTGCGGTTCGAATTGTTTCACGATGGGGCATCACTTCACCTGTTCGCCGCGACGTTCGTATCCGACCAGCCGACAGTTCAAACCTATCTTCCGGTTACAGCGTCGGGAGCGTCCATCTGGCTGCGCCTCCGGAGATCAGGCGCTTCCTGGACTCCCGGCTGGTCCACCGACGGCGCGAATTTTACCTTCGCCGATGCCTTCCTCCACACCATGACTGTCGCGACAATCGGTCCTTATGCCGGGAATGCGGGCAATCCTCAGCCGCCGCCCGCCGCGACGAGTATCATCGACTACTTCCGGGTCCTCGGCCCCTAGCGAGGGCCTTACTGCGACTTGCCGCTCAGGACGAACCGGATGACATGCTGGCTCTCGATCGGCCGGCCATTGAGGGTCGCCGGCTCGAACCGCATCGCCTGAGCAGTACTGAGCGCCGACCCCATGATGAGACTCGCCGCCAGGCCGGATGTCTTCACCAGCCTGGCCGCCGTGACTTTGCCGCGCCCGTCGATCGTGACTTCGACATCGATTTCCTGATCCTGGC
>DASZUZ010000232.1:0-2577 GCA_035547415.1 Bryobacteraceae bacterium
TCTACGGCCTGATGACGGAAGAGATCAACTACTCATACGATGGCGGCCTCTATGCCGAACTGATCCGGAACCGTACCTTCCGGTCAGACTGGACCGGAATACTGAACTGGTTCCTCATCGAGAAAGGAGCGTCAGCCGCAAAGGTCAGTGTCGATTCCGGAACCGGACCATCTGCCGCGCTCACCGGCAGCGCAAAGCTCGAGGTGACAAAGGCGGACGCCAGCAGTCCGGCCGGATTGCTGAATGAAGGCTACTGGGGCATCGCGGTCCGGCCGAACACGCGTTACACGGGGTCGTTTTTCGCGAAGAGCGACACCGATGGATCCCTGCCAATGAAAATTGCGCTCGTCGCCGATCAGTCCGGGAAAGTTCTCGCCAGCACGTCGGTTTCGGTTACCGGAACCGCATGGAAAGAGTACAAGTTCGCGATGCAGTCCGGGAACGTCGCGGCTTCTTCGGAAAACCATCTGGAACTGACGCTCGACAGGCCGGCGACGCTCTGGCTGCAACTGGTTTCGCTGTTTCCGCCGACCTGGCGCGATCGCCCGAACGGCAACCGGGCCGACCTCATGGAGAAGCTCGCGGCGATGCATCCTTCGTTCCTGCGTTTTCCCGGCGGCAACTATCTGGAAGGCAATCGCATTGAAACGCGTTTCGACTGGAAGAAGATGATCGGTCCCCTCGTGGACCGCCCGACCCACCCCTCCACCTGGAGCTACCACTCCACGGACGGTATGGGACTTCTCGAATTCCTCGAATGGTGCGAAGACCTGCGCATGGACCCTGTCCTCGCCGTCTATGCCGGCTATTCTCTGGGCGGACAGGTGGTGAAACCCGGCCCCGACCTCGACGCGTATGTTCAGGACGCTCTGGATGAGATCGAATACGTGACCGGCGCCGCCGATACGAAGTGGGGAGCGGTTCGCGCCAGAAACGGCCATCCGGCGCCCTTCACGCTGCACTACGTGGAGGTCGGAAACGAAGATAACTTCGACAAGGCGAAGACCTACGACGGACGCTACGCTCAGTTCTACAAAGCGATCAAAGCAAAGTATCCGGCTCTTCAGGTCATCGCCACCATGCCCGTGAAAGGCATCACGCCCGACGTCGTCGATGATCACTATTACAAGCGGGAGCAGGGCATGTTCGAACTGGCGAAGCGTTACGACCAGGCCGATCGCAAAGGTCCGAAAATCTTTGTCGGCGAATGGGCGACGAGGGAAGGATCTCCGACGCCCAACTTCGGAGCCGCCCTCGGGGACGCCGCTTTCATGACCGGACTCGAACGGAACAGCGACCTCGTGGTGATGGCGTCATACGCGCCGCTGTTCGTGAACGTAAATCCCGGCGGCATGCAGTGGAGCAGTGATCTGATCGGCTATGACGCGCTCAACAGCTACGGCTCGCCGTCTTATTATGCTCAGGTGATGTTCGGCTCCTGCCTGGGAGATCGCACCGTGGATTCCGGCCTGTCGGGAGCGGGAGAAAAGTTCTTCTACTCGGTCACGGCATCCCCGAAGTCGAAGGCCTGCGTGAAGCTGGTCAATGCAGCTTCCACGCCTCAATCGGTCGCCATAACGCTGAAGGGCCTCGGCAGCGGAACGCATTCGGCTCGTGTGGAGACCCTCAGGGCAAACACGACCTGGGCAACGAACTCGATAACGGAGCCGAACCGGCTCGTTCCCGTGCGGTCGAAGCTGACAATCAATGGCGAACGGCTCGAACACTCGTTGCCGGCTTATTCGATCCAGGTTCTGGAAATCGATCTGAAGTAGCGGATAACCCTCCTCGGGCAGGAGATGCGCCGGAACACCCGACACGTTCAGTCGCAGCTCTTGCCCGAACACAGATTCTTGCTGAAAAACGGCAGCACGTGATTCTGGAAACGATCCGCTACGGCGCTGGTGTGCGTGCCGCTGTAGATCTCAAAGCTGTTGGCGATTCCATACTCATCGAGAATCTCGTGCAGTTTGGCGGCGCCGGCCTTTAATCCGTCCTGGTCGCCCACATCGATCGCGATTGCGCGGTACTGATGCAGATTGCCGATATATTGATCGACAAAGGCCAGCGGTGCATTGGCGGCCCATTTCGCGATCACGTCTTTGTCGACAACTCCGTTCTTCGTCGGCAGATCCAGGTAGAGCGGAGGATTCTTCGGATCGGGCGACCACGCCGCGGCGGAAGCCAGTTGTGCCCGAAGCCCGAACGGCAGTTTGGCGGAGTCCGCCGCGGTCCTGACGGCTTCGAGCGCCTTCTCCGTCTCCGGGTTGACCGGGCCGGCGCCGCGAGCCGTCATGCAGCACGGACTCATGATGTACACGCTTCCAAACACATCCGAATGCTTCATGCCAATGCGGCTCGCGCCGTAGCCGCCCATCGAGTGTCCAGCCAGGCCCCGGCTGGTCCGTTTGGGAATCGTTCGGTAATGAGCATCGATGTAAGCCACGACATCATGCGCGATGAACCGCTCAAAGTCGCCCGTGGTTACGGAACTGGAATACATCGATCCGTTATGCACGGTCTTTGAGTCGGGCAGGACGACGATCATGTCCTGAGCCCCCTGAGCGAAAGCCCCCT
>DASZUZ010000233.1:0-3891 GCA_035547415.1 Bryobacteraceae bacterium
CTCCCTGCCTTGGACTTCAACAAAACGGGCACGTTCTCATTGGGCTATAAGACTCTTGTGAGTAATACCACCGGTGGAGATGGTGGCAATTTGTCTTCCAACATTCAAACGAACGCGGACGCTCAGATTAATGTGAAGTACTACTACTCGGCGGCTTCGACGCCGGAACCGCTCTCGATGGTTCTGTTGGGGTCCGGCCTGATTGCAGTGGGGCTCATTTCAAAGGTTAAGCGTAGAGCGTAGCAACTTCCCATCGCCGGTCAACCGATCAACAGGGCCTGCCTCAGCAGGCCCTGTTTGCGTTTTCACATCTGCAGCATGCTGTGGAGAAGGCTACCGACATTGCCAGGCCGCGAATGCGTCCGGACAGATCCCGTGACTCACGGAAAGCCCATGCCGTTCCTGCAGATATTCTTCAATCGCGATCCATTTTCCGTCTACCCGCACACGCTTTGTCCATGCGCATATCGTCAGGTGCGGCCCGGTCGAGCCTTCGGTCGGCTCCGGAAGGGGCGTCAGAAACGAACAGTGGAGGCCGGGAACGAAATTGGCTTTGGCCTGAAACTCAAACATCCGCGACGATCTGTCGGGCAGCTGAATATTGAAAATCCCGCTCTGCATGCCATCTCGAATGAACGCAGCCCATTGCGTGTTCACGTCGGCGGCTCTCGCCCCCTCGATGAATTCGCTGAGGTGATGCCCGACCAGCTCCGATCGCGTCCGGCCGAAGAGATCGCATGCCGCCCGGTTGACGTCGACATAGCGCGCCTGGTCGTCCGCGATCAGAACCCCCGTGTCCAGACCTTCAAACAACTCGCGGAGATACGATCGATGTGCCATTTCCAACTACGGCCATGATATCGGGAATCGCGGCTCGACCATGACGATAGAATCATCGCTATGAGAACGTTGACCGGAGCCGTCCTTGTGCTCTGTTCGCTGGCCTGGACCGCTACGCGCCCGGACGACGACATACCGTTCGCGAAGCAGACGCTTGATCTCGGCCAGAACGAGCCGGCCGCCTTTGCCGACATCAACCGCGACGGCCGCCTGGACGTAGTTTCGGGCGAGAACTGGTATGAAGGTCCCCGCTGGACGCGCCATCATTTCCGAAACCTGCTCTTCACCAGCAACTACATCGACGACTTCAGCGATCTGCCCCTGGATGTGAACGGCGACGGCTATCCCGACATCGTCAGCTGCGGCTGGTTTTCGAAAAGCCTCTGGTGGGATGAAAACCCCGGGCGCGCCGCGGGCCGGGAATGGAAACGGCACGAAATCCAAAACGGCTTTAACATCGAATTCTGCTTCGCCGTAGACCTCGATAATGACGGCAAAGCACGGGAAATTCTGCCGGAATTTGGCAACGCCGGCGCTCCGCTTTCCTGGTACGAACTGAAGAACGGCGCCTTTATCCGCCACGTGGTCAGCGATAAATCGTATGGCCACGGCATCGGCGCGGGCGATGTCAATAAGGACGGCCGAACCGACATCCTCACCCCCAAAGGCTGGTTCGAGTCACCGTCGGATCCCCGCACCGGCCAGTGGACGTTCCATCCCGACTGGGACCTTGGCGAAACCGGTTTCATTTACGTGCGCGACATCAACGGCGACGGGCGGCCTGACCTGGTCACCTCCCTCGCTCACAACTACGGCATCTTCTGGATGGAACAGACAGCCGACGGCAAATGGAAGAAGCACGTGATCGACGAGAGTTGGTCGCAGTCTCATGCCATGACTCTGGTCGATCTGAATGGCGACGGCAGGCCGGATCTGCTCACGGGCAAACGCTTCATGGCCCATAATGGCCGGGACCCCGGCGAACGCGAGCCCCTGGGCGTCTATTGGTACGAGTATCTGCCGCCGGACGCCGCCGGCAACATCGAGTGGGTGAAGCACGTGCTCGACTACGGTGGCCGTACCGGCGGCGGCATGCAGATTCCGGCCGCGGACATCGACGGCGACGGTGACCTCGATTTCGCGGTCGGTGGCAAGAGCGGGCTCTTCCTGTTCGAAAACCTGACAAAGAAGCCCCGATGACGGACCGGCAAGGGCAGTGGGCCGTTGTCACTGGCGCGAGTTCGGGGATCGGTCGCGCGGTCGCGCGGGAACTGGCGAACGAAGGAATGAATCTGGTTCTCGCGGCGCGTCGCACCGAGAGGCTTGCGGAGCTTGCCTCCACTCTCGCCGTGAAAGCCCTCACGTTCGGAGTTGACTTCGAACAACCGGACGGCGCCCGGCGGCTGTTCGAGTTCACGGAAGCGAACACCGTCCGTCCCGCCCTGCTGGTCAATAACGCGGGCTTCGGTACCTATGGCGAATTCCGGGAAACGGACCCCTACAGGCAGATGGCAATGGTGCAGGTGAACTGCGCCGCGGTTGTCGCCCTGACCCATCTCTATTTGCCCGGCATGATCGAACGCCGCTCAGGCGATATTCTGATCGTGGCCTCCACCGCCGCATTTCAGGCGGTGCCTTACCAGACCACCTATGCCGCCACGAAGGCCTTCGATCTGATCTTTGCCGAAGGGCTGGCTCAGGAGGTAAAGCGCTTTGGGATCCGCGTGTGCGCTCTCTGCCCGGGGCAAACCCGGTCCGAATTCCATGAAATCGCCCAGGAGCCGATCCCGAAGGGAATGAGCGTGCACAGCGCTGAAGAAGTAGCGCAAATCGGCCTCCGCGCACTGCGAAAAGGCAAACATCAGGTGATCTGCGGGTTCAGCAACCGGCTGGGCATGGAACTGGGTCGAATCGCGCCCCGGCGCGTCGTAACGGCCGTCTCGGAGAGACTCTTCCGGCCCTCGCATCTCAAGACAGGGAACCGGTAGACATTGCTCATCTGTCCCGTACGCGAATGCCGGCTTGCGCTGCTGCGCCGTGAGCGGCATCTGGATTGCGCCCGAGGGCACTCCTTCGATGTCGCGCGCAGCGGATACATCAATCTGCTCCAGCCCCAGGACCGGCGTTCCAGAGAACCCGGCGACACGGCGGATGCGGTGGCGGCCAGGCGGCGTTTGCACGATCTCGGCGTGACGGGACCGTTGCTGGACGGCATCGGCCAGCTCCTCAGCCCCTCGACGCGCGATACTGTGCTCGACGCCGGCTGCGGCGAAGGTTTCTATCTGGGCAGCCTGTCCCGGGCGATCGGATTCGACGCTCATGGCGTTGACATTTCGGCTCCCGCCATCGACGCGGCGGCGCGGCGTTATCCGGAATGTGAGTGGATTGTGGCGAATGCCGATCGCTTCATTCCGTATGCCGATCGTTCGTTTTCGATCGTCCAGTCCATCACGGCTCGCATGAACCCTGACGAATTCCGGCGCGTTCTGCGGGATGATGGCCGCCTTCTCATCGCGCTTGCGGCTCCGGATGACCTCATCGAACTGCGCGGAGCCGGACGCGACCGTGCCGCGAGAACCATTGAGACCTTCGCCCCGCATTTCACGCTGACTGCGCAACACCGCATGACGACGGCCGCGGATCTCAGCGCGGCCGCCGTGCAGGATGTCCTGCTCTCGATTTACCGGCCCATGGGATCCCGGCCCGCGGAGGCCGCGCGAGTCACTTTCAGTCTCGATCTGCTTCTCTTTCGCCCCCGATAGCCTCCCGCCTGTGGCGTAAATGGGGGCAGGGCATCAGAACAAAGCCAGCCGGATCGACACGTATTTGGAAGGATGTTTCGGAACCTGCGTCGTCAGCCACGTCACTTGCCGCTCGACTCCGCGCAGCGAATCTTCAAATTGCGGGTTCACAACAAACTGCCCGACCGTCCCCTGGCCCGAGTTGATCCGGTCCATTGTCTTATTGAAATTTTCAGTCACACCGGCGATCTGCGCTGACATTTCCTTCGTCCTGTTTCCCGACTTAAATTCGCCGAAGATCTGTCTCGCC
>DASZUZ010000234.1:0-12060 GCA_035547415.1 Bryobacteraceae bacterium
AGGCTTACAACATGGCGCTGATGCGGCCGCCGGTAGATGCCGCGGCGCTTCCGGAAGACGCAAAAGCAGGGGCGGATAACCTGCGTCAATCCATCGGGAAGTTGTCATTGCTCAGCGGGGCGAAAGACCTGACGGCCAACCCGGAATTTCACGCGCAACTCGAGAAGACGCTCGAGGCCGCGACTCCGCTGAATCAGGCGCTGGGGGCGCAGCGGTTTCCCGAAAGTATTCAGCGCGACTGGGCTCAGATCCGGATGACGCTGAACAGTCTGGCGGGCATTTATCAGGCTGGCGAACTGGCGAATCTGGAAGCACCCGGCGCGGGCAGTGGTAAGGGCAAACAGGCCGCGGCGGCTGCGAGTCCCGCGGGCGCCGTGACCGGCTATGTCGTCGATCAGCGTTGCGCCGCGCGAGGCAAAGCGATGTGGACGAATGCGCAGTGCGTGCAAACCTGCGTGCGTGACGGAGACAGGGTTGTTCTCGTCACCGAGCAAGGTAAGGTTTTCCAGATCGCGAATCAGGACAAGGTCGAGGCCGATAGCTACGGTCAGAAAGTAGCAGTGACCGGCAAGACGGAAGGCGAGACCATCACGGTCTCAATTCTTCAAATACTCTGACGTTCAGAAGTACGGCGCGTGAGACATCGGCGAAGGAAGGCCATCCGCCGTGTCGTGTTCCATGAACTCCGTGCGCGTGCCGTCCGGATCGAAGAAATTGCCCTGCCATTTGTGATTAATGCCGACATGCGCCTCATGCTTGCGGGTATAGTCGCGGAATGCGGGCCGCGCCTGAATCGCCGCCAGTGTTTTCGACATATCGGGGGTCTCGAGAGCGATATGACCGCCTGCTCCAGGGTTTGTTCGCGTTCTCGCAAGGCTCCACTCAATATAGTCATCGCCTTCGGGCATCTTCAGATTCGACAGAGAGGCGAGCAGCGGACCTGAGGAGCCGACAGCCTGCGGCCGCGGGGCGGCGCCGGGAGCCGTCATGGAAGGATCGGCGCGCCAGAACTCACGGACCGAAAAGCCGTCGAGATAGAACTTCGTGCTCTCCGGCTTGCTGATCGCGAAGCCGGCATGCAGCATCCGGTTCGAGAGCCGGTTTTCAGAGAGAAACTTTCCGACATTCTGCACGCTCAGACTTTCCGGCGTGTATTGCATGACCTCGATCGATGTGCCGTCCGGATCCTTCACTTCGAAGCCCAGGTCGTAAGTCGGCGCCTTAGTAACCTTCGCGGGCACGGCATAACCGAGCGACTTTAGATAAACCCGCATCGTCTCGGCGTTGTCCGTCTCGACCGCGTACCGTACGAATCTCGATTCCGATGGCGACGACTCGGGCATGACCACGATGTACTGCCGGTTGTTGACCTTGAAGAAGACGGCTGAAACCTGGTCCGCCGGGAGACCGCTCTTCACGACGGCGGTGTGGTCCCTGCGGATGGCGAACGCCTCGTCAAAGCCGAGGAGGTCTCCATAAAAATGACGCGACGCGTTCAGATCATGAGAGCGCACGACAATCTGAGAAAGGCCCAGCAGCCGGGGCCTCTTCGCGTTCTGAGCCCAGGCGGAAGACAGGACGCTGGCGGCGGTCAGGGCGAATACAATCTTCTTCATTCGTACCTCGCGGTCGTTTCGTTGCGAGCATCATATCTCGTTTAGTCACGAGCCGCGACTGTATTTCGCGATTGTTTTCGCAACAGCGACACACAATCGAGAGATCATTCCTGGACCGGGAGCAGTACGGCAAGCCCCCAGGGGCTGAGTTTTACGGAAATGCTCCCCGCGAGGAGCGGCGCAGTCTCGCGGACGATCCGAATTTCTTCGGCATCCTCGTTGGTGGAATCCGGCGATCGGGAGACAAGACGGTCTATGCGCACCGAGCTGTCTTTTTTCTCGCAGGGCGTAGACCGACAGGGCAGATGAACGATTACGTTTTTGTCCGTGGGGGACGAAGAGACCAGGACAGCCGCCCAGCCGCGCGCCGACCGGAACGCATAAGCCGAGACGTCCGATGCGCCGCGACTGGTAACCGCCATCATGTCACCGGCTACCGCCTCATTCAGTAGTTCCAGAGCAAGACCCGTGGGACGCAGCCGACTCGTCGGTCCCACGTCGCGCGCGATGCCCCAGAGCGGGACTGTTCCCTGCCCCGAGGTCAGCTGAGAATCGAAACCCGTCAGGCTGTACACCAATTGACGCCGCACGCCAAGCGCGAGGTTATCGAGCAAGTTCCGCGCGAGGGCGGAACCAGCCGGAAGGCCGGCTACGACAGGTTTACGCTCCGCCGCGGAGGCATCGCCGTTCACCGTGTGCAGATTGATTTCATAAACAGCGAGATCCTTGTTCATCGCGGGCATGGCGGCGGCAATCGCGGGCATCGCGCTATCCCGCCGGAACAGCATCGCGATCCGTTCGTCCAGCGATAAACCATGCTGCAACGAGTAAAAGAAATAGGGAGCGACAGCCACGATATCGGACAAGCGGCTTTCGCGAGCGAACTGCAGCGCTCCCGCCGGATATCCGGCCTGGGCGTTCGTAACGGTTTTCAGCCGGATGCCGCGTGCATGTTCGCGGATTGCACCTAGACAGCGAGCGGATGCCTGCCCATGCGCGGCGGCCGCCGTGATGCCCGCGGGACGGAAGAGCGGATTCCAGTTTTCGTTTCCGAATTCGACGAGGGTCTCCGGAAGCGCGGCGACATCCGGCCGCGACGAGAGATAATCGCCCAATCCCGCGCAGTCGGAATCATTGAACACGGTCGGCACAATGATCCAGGGCGACGCCCTGACGCGAACGCACAACCCAAGAAAATCACCGAGACCGTATCCGAAGTCCGTCTGACTGTCGTCACCCGGACGGTAACGGTACGATTTCCTCGCGAACTGCGAAGCTGCACGGTTGGCCATCGTGTCGGCGAGTTGACCCTGCCAGTCACGAAGACAGGCGGGGTGAAGCCGATCGAGGAGAGATACGACTTCATGACGGAAAGGCTGATTCGCATCGTCGGCGCGCCGAAGATCGACATCGTCAATGAGGATCTGGCCCGCCGGACGGCCTGCTAACTCGAAGCGAAGGCTCACAGTTCCGGGCGGTCCATCGTCGCTTCCGGAAAACGTGAGGCGGACATTGCTCCAGGAAGCGCTGAGCGGAACCTCGCGCGACAGAAGGGGACTGGACCCCTGACGTTCGAAGATGACGCGAAGAGCGGCGGCCCCTTTGTCGAGACGGGCCCAGAAGGAAAGATTCCAGACACCTTCGAGCGGCAGGAGTTTACCTGCCCGGTCACTCATACTGTCGAAGTACGACGAGACGGTCGCCGGATGCATCCCCGACGCCGCGATGCGCAGCGAACGAACACCCGGACTTCCGGGCCGCCGCTGGTTCGGTTCCGGGGTAAACTCGTTGCCGGGTTCCTTCGAATACCACCACTGCTTCGGCAGGGCGTTTTCGGTGACCTTGACCAGCGCCGCCGCCTCGCCCGCGCGCGGAACGACGTCTCCATCGCGCGCCGTAAATCCGGCAAGGCCCGATTCGCTCATCCTGCGGGAATGGGCGATGACGCCTTCGCGGCCAGCGTCAGGTCCGCTTCGGATGGCGAAGCGCGCGCCGTCCCAGAAGCCGTCAGGCCGCGCCAGCCATGCCGGGCTGTCGTCGAACACGGCACGGGACGAATGCTCGGGCATGACAATCGCGCCGTCGATCAGACCTTCGAAGCCGGGATTCTTGACGATATTCGAGGAGAACTGATCCGCGCCCCAGAAGGACCAGCCGCCGAAATTCACGCCAAACCGACTGACTCGCAGGACGAGCACCCGCTCGGTGATCGTGACGTCAACGCGATCGCCTGACAAGGCCGGTATCAATACGGTCACCAGCAACACGGAAAAGACGCGGATCTTCATACAACAACCCGGCGAAATGCGAAGGGCACGACTCTCGCGGGTACGGCCTCGCGGGCCGTTGCGGCTGCCGGCGCGCAGGTCAGATAGCCTTCCGCCCAGCCCGTGACGATCGCAAAAAGCGGAACTGTCTGCAGTCCCAGAT
Source organism: Bryobacteraceae bacterium (assembly GCA_035547415.1). Taxonomy (GTDB): domain Bacteria; phylum Acidobacteriota; class Terriglobia; order Bryobacterales; family Bryobacteraceae; genus BOG-234. The sequence continues at coordinate 4,047 of DASZUZ010000234.1, forward strand.
AAACCGTGCCGATGGTAATTGCGATCGCGATATAGATGCCGGCCAGCGTGAAGCCAAGTGAACTGCCTGGCGGCCCGACCGGCGGAGCCCGCAACTCGAAACGGATCAGCCGAAAGACCATCACGATCATAATCGCGACGAGAAACGCGACGGCGACAAGACCGTGCATCAGCGTCAGGAGCAGGTAATAGTTATCGATGGAAGGCGCGGTGTGAATCTTCGGCCAGGTGTTCCGCCCGTATCCCCACACGGGGCGCTCCATGGCGAGATCGAGATACTTATCGATCAACTCCTTGCGATAGGCCGCAGTCTCCTGCTCGGCGGTCCTGGCGTGGGCGCGTCCTACTTTCGCGTAGTTATAGATTGCGATACCCGCCGGAACACCCACCACAACGATGCTCGCCGCGATGATCAGTAACGCCCTCTTCCGGTTCTTTGCCCGGCCAATCGCTGTTACCGCCGCTCCCACCAGTCCGCCGAGCCAGGGGCCCCGGCACAGCGTCATGGCCATTCCTGCGATCAGTCCGAGAGTGATGATGCGGGCTTTCGATAAGCCCAGGGAGGGCAGATTCCGAAACCGCGGCTCCCAGTATCCGCTCCATTCCAGCCAGCGCTGAATGCGGAATCCTGTCACGAGAACCAGACCCGCGAGGATGGGATGGCCATACGGGCCCGCCACCCGCGCAAAGCCGTATCGGAAGGTGGTGTACCATTCGAGGCCTTGCCCTGGAAACAGAGGATTCATCGCCTTCCAGGGCGTAACCCCCATGCGGAACTCGTAGACGGACACAACGGAGACGGCGAACATCAGCATCACGAGCCTGCGCGCGAACGTGACGCGCAGGCGGTTCGGCTCGATGAGGCCCTTCATCAGGATGTAAGGGAGAACCACATCCGCGGCCATGTCAAACATCAGGTTCTGCGCTTCCTTGTAGCCAGTGTTTTTAAATTCCGAGAACCCGATACAGATTGCGAGGCCGCAAACGAAGAAGTCCGCCGTGGTGAATCTCCAGCGCCGCGGTTCCCGGAAGAAGAAAACAAGAGCGATCGGGAGTATGGCCGCCTGCTGAAACGTCGGATCCGGCAGTGCGGGAACCACCCACCGGTAGTACATGGGCAGCAGGAAGAGGGACGGCAGATAGACGTTCAGAAAAGCTTCGGACGCAGATCGCCGCAGCGCGATGACAGCCGCGGCGATCAATGTCACGATCGGAAGAAACTGCACGTCAGGCTCGCAATCGATCCCTGACCACGCGCGCGAAGTCGCCGAACTGCTTGATCACCGGCAGCCGTTCGTACCACGGGCAATTGATGTTGCTGCGCGAGGGTCTCTGTTTTCCCAGGTTGGGGTGCGCGATCAGCGTCAGCACATCCGGATTTGCCTGACGGAACATTGTGAGAGCGCCGTCATAGTGCATGGGACCGCCGAGGGGATCGCCCGGCTCCCGCCGCTGTACCTGCTCCAGATATTCCACGAGCCGGGGAATGACGGGGCCGTTCACGCCGTAGAAATGGGATGTGAGGACGGGCTGATCGAACGGAACAAGCCGCGGAACGGCGGAATCGGGCACGTCTTCGACGTGACCGAGATAAACGATGCCCCACGGCTCTCGGCTGAGTTGCCGCGCAATGGCTTCGAGATGCTCGTTGACCCGGGGCGAAATCATCAGATCGTCCTCGACGATCAGAACGTTCGACGCTCCTCTTTCGATAGCGTTTTTCAGAATGCCCAGATGACTCAGAAAGCAGCCGCGCGCGCCAATATTGGGAAAGCCGCGTTTCTCCTTCGGCTTGACTGCGGGAAAGATCTCGACCTTCCCCTGCGAGAGGGGCAAGCCGGCGCTCTCCAGTTCACGAACAATGGCGCGCCGCCGGTCTTTTCGCTCCGGCAGATTGATCGCATAGACGGAGTGAAAGCATTGCAACAGGCTCATAGCCTTCAAACGGGGTTCTCCTTGCGCGTCGGGACTTTTGAAATGCGGAATTGGCTCAGTCTGGCCGCGATGGTGTCGTGGAACCAGTAGCGCTCGCCGGTTTCCAGAACGAGGCGATCCACCACAAACAGGAGCGCAAGTGAGTACAATGCGCCGAGCGCCGCGATGCACCCGGCGGCCGCCCAGCGACCGGTATGCGTGGCAGCTAAAACGGCCAGAGGCGCGAACGGAATCGCTACGAGATACGGGACCATTCCGGGGACGATCACCGCTCGCCCATACTGCGGGAGAGTCACACCTAACAACCGGTTTGAGTGCCAGAGGAACACAGACGCGGATATGACTGTCGCCGCGGCGACCGCAGTGCCGATCCCGAGCGTGGTCCATCCCCCGAGAATTACGCGAGATAAGGGGACGGTAATCAGCAGCGCAAGCAGGTTCGGAATCGTATAGGCAAACTCCTCTTTGGGACGGCCGATTCCTTTCAGGATGGACGTTCCCGGTCCGGTCAGCAGATGAATCTGCGTGGAAATCGAGAAGATCACGACCAGGTAACTGGCACCGGGGTAATGCTTACCCATCCAGACGTCGATGATCGGTCCGGGCGCCATGGCGAGCAAACCGCAAAACCATGCCGACACGAGATTCATGTACCGCGCGCCTTTCAGGTAAAGCTTGCGGATCGATTCACGCTGTTCGGGCGAGCCCTCGAGGCCGCCGTGAAGGTAAGATGCCGCGGGCGTGAAGGAAGAAGCGAACGCCAGAGGCACTGAGCCGGCCATGCCTGGAAGTTTCTTGCCGATATCGAGCAGTCCCGTGGCCTCGAGCCCGACCAGCGGAGCCGCGAGAGCGCGCTCGATCGAATTCAGAGCGGTCGAGAGCATCGCCTGAAGTTGCACGATGGAGCCGAATCCGAAGAGAGTGCGCGCAGCTTCCCGCGTGATGAGAGAGGGAGAGATGCGGAGCCAGGGCAGCAGGCGTCTGGCCATGATGAGACAAAGCGCGATATCGAGAACCGTCCGCGCGAGGAAGGCTTCCGAGAGGCCTCGTATGCCCCTGCCCATGCCAACGAGGACGAAAATCAGAATCGTCTCGAAGACGTAACAGACGGTCCAGCGCAACTGCACCTGAGCCGTCTTTTGCGCCCCGATCACGGCATCGTGAAATGCGCCGAGACTCAGGGAGGCGAGGAAGATCGCGACAACGGACAGAACCACTTCGCGCGCGTCCCCTTGCAGAGCCGGTGCGATATGCAGCCATGCGGTCAACCGGGGCCACAGGAGATAGAAAAGTCCGAAGACGGCCGCGCAGGAGGGAACGGTGAGGCAAAGGCCGGTCGAAAGCAGTTCGTTGGCCTTGCGGAACTGCTGCCGGGCTGTGTACTCGGCTACGAATTTAATGTAGACGCTCGAGATTCCCATCGTCGAGAGGCCGACGTACGAGACCACAATGAACGCCGTGGACCAGAGGCCATAGGCTTCGAGAGTGACTCGCGCAAGGACAAACGGGGGGATAAAGAACCGCGAAAGCAGATATCCGGCACGCGCCGCGATATCGACCAGAACGTTGCTTGAAAGCGAATTCCTTACGGTCGCCGCGTGGTCTTCCACTGGGGCGGTTTCAGGCCCGGGGCTCAGGACCGGGGCGGGCTCAGGCATGTACCCGATCTCCTTGCGACTCGCGCCCGAGAACCTGCCGGTAAATGGTCAGTGCGCGGTTGATTTTGGCGTTCCAGCCGTAGAGCCTTTCCGCCCGGCGCCGGCCTTTTATGCCACGCTGACGCCACTGCTCGCGGTTGCGGGCGATATCCCGGAGCGCCGCGGCGAGACCTTCCACCAGACGCTTCGGATCTTCCGCCGGGATCTTGCGGCCCACTTCGTCATCCACCAGTTCGGCGGGACCGCCGGAATCGACCGCGATCACAGGAACGCCGGAGGCTTCAGCTTCCAGCAAAACAGCCCCTCCGGATTCGCGGATGGAAGGGAGACAGAAGACATCCGCCCGCCTCATCGACTCGGCTACCTCCGGAAGCGAACGCTCGCCAGTGAAGTCGACGATGTCCGAAAGTCCCCGTTCCGCGGCCTGCCGCTCGAGTTCCGCGCGGCAAGGCCCGTCGCCGATCACGCTCAGACAAATCGGAATCTCACGGCAGACCAGCGCCACGGCTTCGAGCAAGAGGCCAACGCCTTTGGATGGCAGCAGGCGGCCGACAAAGAGCACCCGGATGGGATCGGAGCCAGGACGCGTGTCCGCTTTTTCGCCGGGGCGGAAACGTTCGAGATCCACGCCATTTTCGATCATGTGCAGCGTCCGGACACCCGGCGGAAGGCTTTGCTGCGTGAACCGGGTCGCCGTCAGGATCAGAGCGGCGTTTCGGGTGGACCCGAAGAACCGGTCCAGCAACCGCCCGATCACGCGAATTCGATATACCCAGGAGGGTTCGTCCCTCATGACTTCCGGAAACGCCGGGGGCGGAGACGGCAGCCCTCCATTCCAGGGGCCGACGATCAACGGAATGCCCAGCCTGTGAAGACGGGTGGCCGCGAGTGGCGATACAGGGGTAACGGCGTGAATCAGGTCCCAGTCGCCCCGGCGCTTCTTCAGTTGCTTCAGCGCGGCGCCATCGTCAACGAAAAAATCTGCCGAGGACAGGAGAAAGACGGCATGCTGGCTGCGCGGAAACAATCGGGACGCGAGCCGGAACAGCGGTCCGGCGAACCATTCCGTATCGATATAGATCACCTCGGACCCTGGCAGCGGCGCGCCCGCCGCGGCAAGGCGCTCCCGATTGCGAATGTGCGTCACCAGCGTGACCGAAGCTTCGCGTGAAAGACGCGAGTACCATTCCCAGCCGATCTGCGAGACGGAGCCCATCTCCGGCGCGCACTGATACGCGGAGAGAAGAATGCGCAGAGGTTCGCTCAACGCGCCACTTCCTTGTATTCAATCAGGCCGCGGGTTCGCCCCTTGCGCCGGTCTCTCCGGTACTCCAGTTGGCCAAGAAAGATCGGAAGCTGCTGGATATGGGAGTGCAAGCCGTAGAGCAGCCTTGTGACAGGGTCGGGCGATTTCCATGCGATCTTTTTCGAAGTGCGCACCGCGAGCACGCCAAGGAATGCGAGAGCGACTGCCAGGGGCCATGGATTCCGGAGCGCCAATGATGCGATCGCGGCCGCGGCAAACAAGCCAATCCAGAAGAGAGCACGGCTGCGATTGTGGCGGGCTTCCTCTTCCCAGAAAGGCATCGCGGATCCACGAAAACGCTCAGAGACCTCCGCATAGGCATAGCCTGTGCGCCGCGCGCGCCGCCAGTACTGCGACCAGTTCGTCATTGCGAGGTCGTGTCCGGTCATAGGCCGGTCGGCGTGAAGGATTTTCCAACCGCCCGCCCGCATCCGGCGGCACAACTCGGGTTCTTCTCCCGCAATCAGGTTTTCGTCATAACCGCCGGTCATCTCGAGCACGGAGCGGCGCATGAGCGCATCGCCGCCGCAGTAATCAGCGACTCCCGCAGGAGAGAGCCAGTCGAGGTCCAGCACGCGGTTGTAGACGGACGCTTCCGGACGAATTTCGCGCCGGTGGCCGAAGACGACCGCCGTATCCGGCTGGAACTCGCGCAGCGATTCCACAACAAAGCGAGGATCGAGAATCGTGTCTCCGTCGAGGAACAGAATGAATGGCGCCGACGCGCGCCTCCAGCCAGCGTTGCGGCCCAGTGCTGCGGTGGGCCGGCGGGGCTGAACCGAAACCACAATGGCGCCCAGCCGCGCTGCCATGTCGGGGCTTCCGTCGGTGGAGGAGGAGTCCACGTAAATGACTTCCACCGGGCCCCCCGGATTCTCCATTTCGCGCACCGAGCGCAGGCAGCGCTCGAGGCGGGGCCCTTCGTTGCGGCCGATGATGACGACGCTCAGAACCGGCGAATCCATGAGTTCGGTCATTTCCACAACCATGGGGTTGACCAGCGGGAGCGCGCCGGGGTTGTACCGTTCAGGAATTCGTGGAGAGCGGCGCCTGCGATGCCTCCGGCCGCAGCGGAGCGCACACGGTTCAGAACCGCGGAAAAGGCGCGGACCTGAAGTCTTTCGAGACTTCGCGCGGCTCTCCGAAGCTCGTCCTTCGTTACCGATTCCGCTTCAACCACCAGAACGGCTACGTCCGCGGTGCGCGCGATGTACTCCGCATCGACGGAGACGAGAATCGGCGGAAGATCGACCAGAATGGCCTGATACGCGCTCGCCGCATCGCGCAGAACTTCAATCAGATTCTGAATATCGGGGAGGTTCTTCTGATTCAGAGCGTCGCCCACGGGAACGCGCTCGGGCAGTTCAGAATCCGACTCCACGATGGCGGAGCGCAAAGCCTGATTCCCGGTCAGGACCACCGTCAGCCCGCGCGCGCCCGGCTTTCGGTAGCGCGGGTCGGCGCGATACGCATTGGCCTCCACCGCGAGCGCAGTCACTCCAAGCTGCGAAAGCGCCTGAGCTGTTTCGATAACCAGTGTCGACGTTCCCCCCTGGGCTTTAACCGAAGTGAACGCGAAAATCCTGCTGCCGTTCGCCTGCTGGTCCTGGCTGATCCGATTCGCCAGCCGCAGTGACTGCTCGCGCGCGAAGTCGGGGCCAGCCTCGCGCTTTTCCATCAGCCACGCGACTGGTTGAAAGCCGAGGATTCTCTCCACGTCGCGAATCGAGTGCACACGGGGATCGAGTTTATCCACGCCGACGGGCACGCCGAATCCCAGCAGAATCGCCGCGACGAAAAAGACTGCAAACAGCTTCCTCTTTCCTCCCTTGACCGGCATGTCCGGGACGCGGGCGCTGGAGAAGAGCCGCACGAACCCAGGCGCGTTTCGTTCCAGAGTCAGGAAGTCGACACGTTGCTGGATGACATCCGAACGCTTGCGCGCCTGATCGATGTCGTGTCCCAGCCTCAGCGCCTCCTGATAGCTGCCGGTGAAGGTGGAAGCCTGCGATGCCTGGCGCGCGACTTCCTCCGCAAGTTTCTGTTCGGTCCGCGCGGCTGTATATGCGGAAGCCCGCCGCTCGTCCAGCAGCATCTTCGAGTACGTATTCACCAGCTTCTGGTACGCGTCCCGGCGTTCCTTCTCCACCTCCGCAAGTTCACGCTCTCCAGCGCGGCGCCCCGGATGATCGGGCGCCAACCCGCTGATACTCGTCAGAATCTGTTCGCGCCGCTGGTTCAGACTGGCGGTCAGACTCAGGATCGACGGGTCTTTCGCAGCCTGGTCGAGCGCGAAGGCATGAAGCGAGTCGGCGCCGCCCGCGGTTTGCCGGTCGTCGAACGAACCGATCTGCGCATCCGCTTCGATTCTCTTGCGGTGCGCGTCCGCCAGCGCTTCTCTGGCTTTGATCAGCAGTTCGTCATACGGATTGACGTAGTTCTCCGTAAAGGTGCTCACGCCCAGTTGCTGGGCGATGGTGAGGAGGCGCGCCTGCTTTTCTTCTTCTTCCTGTTGCAGCCGTTGCTGCTCGTGGAGGAGAGTCCGGACCCGTTCGTCACTTGAATAGAACTGCTCCGCCTTCGCCTTCGCGAGATATGTGCCGGCGATCGCGTTCACCAGTTCGGCGAGGCCGTTTTTCTTCGCGCTCTCGAGAGTAATTGATATCTGATATGTGTCAGGTACCGCCTCCACGGCGAGCGCGCCCTGCAGCCGTTCCGCGGCCCGTTCCAGCGATTCCTGTGGCCGCACCCAGACGGAATTCAAAGATCCGATGCTCTTCAACGCATCGAGCAGAATGTCGAATCGGTTGATCGTCCGAACGTTCTGCTGAACATACTGGCGATACTCGGAATCGGATTGGAGAGTCGATTCCTTGTCCTCCTCGAGATTGGCGAGAAATCGGGGCGATACATAGACAACAGCGGTTGCGGAATATTTCGGCGCCCCGAAAAACGAAGCGAAGGCGAGCCCCGCCAGAGTGATGACCAGCGCGACCACCGCGCCAAGAACGCGATGATTCCGGAAGCTCTGCAACGGGTGGATGCCGAGCCCGGCGCCGGGCGAGCCGGGCGGCGGCGCCGTTGTCGACCGCGAAGGCGCTTCCAGTGGATTTTCG
>DASZUZ010000235.1:0-2811 GCA_035547415.1 Bryobacteraceae bacterium
CGCGAGTTCAGGGTCGCCGATCCGGACGGCAATCAACTGCGGGTGTTCTATGACTTTTCAGGGGAGTTGGCCTCGTAACCTCGGTCGAGGGCTTCGAGAACGCCGGTCGGACGCACTGGCCCCACAATTTCGTAGTAACCAATCGGCGTTTCGGGAGTATTCCTTTCCGGGGTTCCCCAGGAAAACATGGACATCCGTTACGCTTTGCGGCAGTTCCGCAAGTCGCCCGGTTTCACTTCGGCGGCGATTTTCACTCTCGCCCTGGGAATCGGAGGGACGACCGCGATCTTCACGTTGATCGACGCGGTGATGCTTCGTTCTTTGCCGGTCGCCGATCCAGCGACTTTGTACCGAATCGGCGAAGGGGGTGATTGTTGCGTCAAGGGTATTCCTCAGGGGAACTGGGGAATGTACTCGTTCCGTCTGGTGGAGCGGTTGCGGGCGCAGGCTCCGGAGTTCGAACAGATCGCGGCGTTCCAGGCCGGAGCGGGCAGGGTGAGCGTCCGTCGTCAAGGGGAGCAAGCCGCGCGGCCGCTACGGTCCGAATACGTCAGCGGGAATTACTTTGCGACATTCGGAGTCGGCGCGCTGGGCGGCCGGGTCTTCACGCCGAACGATGACACGCCGGGCGCTCCACCGGTGGCGGTTCTCAGCCACCATGCGTGGGAGACGGCGTATGGAGCAAACCCGTCGGTGGTGGGGTCGACCTTCAGCATCGAAGGGCACGCCTTCGCCATCGTCGGGGTTGCGCCCGCGGGCTTTTTCGGCGAAACACTGCGCAGCGATCCGCCCGATATCTGGATTCCTCTTCATCAGGAGCCACTGATCGATGGCAGGGACAATCTGATGAGCCGCCAATCCGCGGCATGGCTGCGACTGATCGGAAGGGTTCGTCCGGGCTCCAGCGTCGGCGGCGTGGGAACTCGTCTCACGGGGGTGCTTCGACAGTGGATTCTATACGAGGCCGGATATGCGGCGAACTGGATGCCGGACATCGTCAAAGGAATTCCAAAAGAAACGATCCGCGTCATCCCCGCGGGCGCCGGCGTGGAGGAGATGAAGGAGTCTTACGCGGCCAGCCTCCGGATTCTGTTTGCCGTGTGCGGGATGGTCCTGCTGATCGCCTGCGCCAACGTTGCCAACCTGCTGCTGGTGAGGTCTGTGGACCGCCGTGGCCAGACCGCGCTTCGACTCGCTGTCGGGGCAACGCGAAGACAGATTGTGACGCAGGCACTGGCCGAGAGCGTCCTGCTGGCGGCGGGGGGCGGCATGGCGGGACTTCTGGTGGCGATGGCAGCGGCGCGGCTGCTGATTTCGCTCGCCTTCAGCAGCGCCCGTTTTCTACCCATCGCCGTAACGCCATCGTTGCCGGTACTGGGTTTCGCCTGCGGCGCATCGCTGCTGACCGGAATCCTCTTCGGAGCGGCTCCGGCCTGGCTGGCGACGCGGACGGATCCGGCTGAAGCGTTAAGGGCGCAGAGGCGGGGCGGGAGCGACCGTTCGGCGCCGGCGAGCAGGATTCTGCTTGTCGCGCAGGCGGCGCTCTCCGTAGTGCTGGTGGCGGGCGCCACGATGCTGGGCCGCAGTCTTTACAACCTGGAGCATCAGGACTTCGGGTATGAGGTTCCGGGGCGCGTGATTGTGTCGCTGAACGGCCCATCGGTCGATTACAGCAGCGCGAAACTGAACGCGCTTTATCGTCAGATGGAGGAGCGGCTGAATAGCATCGCTGGCGTGGGCGGGTCAGGGCTGGCGCTCTACAACCCGCTGACGAATAACTGGGGCGAGTTCATCGTGGTGGACGGACATCCCGAGGGGAAGCTGGACGGGAACTCGGGCGCTTCCTGGGACCGCGTGAGCGCGGATTATCTGCAGAATTTCGGAATACGGCTTCTGCGAGGACGCTATTTCAGCCGGGCGGACGATGAGAGGACCGCGCCGGTGGCAATCGTCAACGAAGCGTTCGTCAGGCGGTTCTTTGGCAGGAATGAAAGCCCGCTCGACCGGCGTTTCGGGATGAATCTGCCGCAATTCTCAAAAATGTACCGAATTATCGGGGTGGTGCGCGACGCCAAATTCGCGGGGTTTGCCCTCGGGCGCCCGGCGCGGCCCATGTTCTATGTCCCGCTGGCGCAGATGGTGACGTACAACAACGAGATGATGGACGGTCTCGAACGGAACAGCCATTCCGTCCGGGCCGCGATGCTTGTGACCCGCATTCCACCGGGAACACTGGAGCCGATCCTGAAGAAAACCCTGGCGGAACTGGATCCCGGCCTGACGGTCATCAGCGTCCGGACAATGGAAGAACAGGTGGCGCTTTCCTTCGGCAGGCAGCGGGCGGTCGCGAGCCTGGCGGGGCTGTTCGGGACGGTTGCCTTATTGCTGGCGGCCGTGGGAATGTACGGGGTGACCGCGTATTCGGTGGCTCGCCGGACGAGCGAAATCGGCATCCGCATGGCGCTGGGCGCCGGTCGCGGGGCTGTTGTGCGGATGGTGCTGGGCGGATCGGCGAAGCGGGTCGCGATCGGGTTGCTGGCGGGCGTGCCGTTGTCGATCGGCGCCGGGCGGCTGGTCGAGGCGGAGTTGTATGGCGTTTCGAGTTGGGATCCCGAGGCGCTCATTGTTGCGGCGGGGGCGCTCCTCGCTTGCGCCCTGATCGCAGCGGCGATTCCGGCGGGCCGGGCGGCATCGATTTCTCCCCTGCGCGCACTGCGGGCGGAGTAACCGGGGAATCCGGTCGTTCGCGTCCGTGGACATCGCACAGATGCGATGTCATACTGATGTGGCATGGCCACACGAGGGGGCGCG
>DASZUZ010000236.1:0-2831 GCA_035547415.1 Bryobacteraceae bacterium
CCTGCGCCTCGCCCGTAGTAGAACGTGTCCGCGCCGAACTGTCCTTTCACCCAGACGGCGTTATACGCGCCTTTCACGCTCGCCAGAATCGTCGACTCCGGGATGAGCGCCGGACGCACCGACAGAATCAACCCCCGCTCCGTCTGGCTCGCCGCACAGACCAGTCGGATCGTATGACCCAGTTGATGCGCATAATCGAAGTCCTGCGCAGTGATACGCCGGATGCCCTCCACGAAGATGTCGCTCGGCGTAATTCGCTCGCCGAACGCCAGCGCGGAAAGGATCGCCAGCTTGGAACGAGCGTCATAGCCGTCCACGTCCGCGCTCGGATCCGCTTCGGCATAACCCAGCGCCTGCGCCTCGCTCAGAATTTTGTCGAACGATTCGCCCCGGCGCTCCATCTCCGTCAGGATGTAGTTGCTGGTGCCGTTGAGAATGCCCGCAAGCGCGACAACCCGGTCGCCCGAAATCCCTTCCCGCAGGACGGCATGGATCGGAATCCCGCCCGCAACGCTCGCCTCCATCGCCAGATTGATTTTGGCCTTGATCGCTCGGTCCCAGATGTCCGCTCCGCACAGCGCCATCAGTTCCTTGTTCGCGGTCACGATCGACTTGCCATTGGCGATCGCCCCGTCGATCATTTCACGCGCGACGGTCGTCCCTCCAACCAGTTCGGCGACGATATCCACCTTAGGATGTGTGACGACATCCCGCCAGTCCGCCGTGCGCAACGCATCGCCAGGGATGTTCGGCAATGCCTTCGAAGCCACCGAACGGCTGCACACGGCCGCCACTCGCAGCCGGAAACCGAGTTTCAACGCGATCTGATCGGCATTGGCGGAGAGAATCTCGAGCGCCCCCGAACCGACATTGCCGAGACCGATCACTCCTACGTGAACGTCTTTCATCGATTGTGTTCCAAGGGGCTATGATAGCTAAGTGGGCAGTTTTACCACCCATTCGAGCGTTCGGCGAGCATTACTGAAGCTTGCGCCTGCGGCCGTGGCCGCGCCATTCGTCAGGGCTCAAAGCGGCAATCCCCACTATGAAGATCCGTTTCCCGTCCCCGGCGTTCACGAAACGCCGCAGCGGTTGCCCAACGGCAAACTGCAGCGCGATGAGATCCTGAAAGCGGATTACGACCAGAATCTCAAAGACGCGCGCGATCTGATGGATCTCTCGAAATCCTTCGAACTGGAACTCGAAAAGAGCGATCCTTACGTTCTGTCGCTCGGTTTGCTGAAGAAGCTGGACGGAATAGAAAAAGTCACCAGGCGTATTCGCTCGCGGATGCGCCGCTGACTGAGCGGCTCAATCCCGGATCTTCTCCCTGCTTTGAAGCAGGCCAGTTTATTCGATGCGCTACAATCCCTTCGATGGCCCTGACCCAAGTCAAATTGCAGCTCATGAGCGCTTCGGAAATCGATCGTACGCTGGTCCGTCTCGCCCATGAAATTCTCGAAAAGACGAAGGATCTCGACCAACTCGCGTTCATCGGCATCCGCCGCCGCGGTGCGCCTCTTGCGCAAAGGCTGGCCGCCAAAATCGAAGCCCTGGAAAATCGCAAAATTCCAGTAGGCATTCTCGACATCAATCTCTACCGCGACGATCTGAGTACCGTCGGCGTCAAGCCCCAGCTCAACGCAACGGAAATTCCCTTTCCGGTCCGGGACAAAGAGATCATCCTGATGGACGATGTACTCTACACCGGGCGGACGATCCGGGCCGCGCTGGACGCCTTGTTCGAACACGGCAGGCCGGCTCGTGTGCAACTGCTCGTGCTGATCGATCGCGGCCATCGGGAACTCCCCATTGAGGCTCGCTACGTCGGCCGGACTGTCCAGACATCCGATCGCGAGATCATAGAGGTGAAGTGCCAGGAGATTGACGGGATGGAGAAAGTGCTTCTCTGCGAGCGCGCGGAAGCCAGCACCGTCTGAAGAATGCAAGGACTGCTCGATATAGAAAGTCTCGACCGGCGCGAGATCGAAGCTATTCTCGACCGTGCCCGTTTTTTTCAACCGCCACCCCAGGAAAGCTATCGCAGGCTCGATGTCCTGCGCGGCAAGACAATCGTCAACCTGTTTTTCGAAGCGTCAACCCGCACGCGCGTCAGCTTTGAGATCGCCGCGAAACGGCTCGGAGCCGATACGCTTTCCATTGCAGCCCAGGGCTCCAGTGTTTCGAAGGGGGAGTCCCTGGTCGATACGCTGAACACGCTCGTCGCCATGCGCCCGAATGCGATCGTGATGCGCCATGCCGCCTCCGGCGCGCCGCATTTTCTCGCGCGACATCTGGAGATACCCATCGTCAATGCGGGTGACGGAACGCATGAACATCCCACGCAGGCTTTGCTGGATGCAAGGACGATTCTCGATCACCGCGCCGGTCTCGGCGGCCTGCGCGTCGCCATTATCGGCGACATTGCGCACAGCCGCGTCGCCCGCTCGAACGTTCATCTCCTTTCGAAGTTCGGAGCGGAGATAGTGCTGTGCGGACCGCCGTCGCTGCTGCCGCGCGACATGGAAAAGCTCGCGCCCGGAGTGCGGCTGGCGTACGACCTGACGGAAGCGATTCGCGACGCCGACGTGATCATGATGCTTCGAGTGCAGCTCGAGCGCCAGCACGAAGCCCCCATGGCCGCCGGCGAGTACTTCCGTTTCTACGGACTGCGGCTGGAGCATCTGAAACTGGCGAAGCCGGACGTGCTCGTGATGCACCCGGGCCCCATTAATCGCGGACGCGAATTGAGTTCGGAAGTGGCGGACAGCCAGAGCTCCGTGATTCTCAATCAGGTGGAGAACGGCGTGGCAGTCCGGATGGCGGTACTC
>DASZUZ010000237.1:0-7718 GCA_035547415.1 Bryobacteraceae bacterium
CGGCTTAAGTTCGAGCGTCTTTCGATATTCGGAGACGGCTTCGGGGTCCTTATGTTGCAGGCTCAGGGAGAGCGCGAGATTAAAGTGGGCGGCGTAACTGGCGGGATCGGCCTCGATGGCTTTCCTGAGGAGCGGTTCGGCGGCGGCTGGCTGGTTGGCGTCGAGAGCTTTCTGTGCGTCGGCGAGGTAATCGTCGGCCGGAGCAGCCAGCAAAAAAGCGACAAGGAGACCGGGGAGCCACGCCATGGTTTCAGTTTACGGCTCACAGGGGAGCGCCGTTTCCGGATGTCCGGGCGGTGCAATCGGCGATCCGATCGTGGAACTTGCAGGCTGCCTGTCCGGGTGTAATAATCACTAGTCACCGCGCCTGACGGCATGACATCTCACAGGGTTTATCCGAACGATCGCATTCGTTCGAACAACCAGTTTCCCTCAGCCGAAATTCACGACGAAATCGTGCTGATGAACATGGAAAGGGGCCGCTATTTCAGCCTGAACGACACGGGCGGCGCCGTGTTCTGCCCTTCCGTTTGTATCGATATCTTCTGCATCCGAAACCGATGTCCCGCGCGCTGAGCCCCGGTGAGGATCAGAAGCCCTGTTTTTTCTCCGCTCTCCGGAAGTAGGTGGTATAGGTCTCGTCGCGAACTGCGTAGAAGGGCATCAGTTCGAGCGATCTCTCCGGCGCACCAAAGCGGAAGGCAGACGCACGGTGCGGAAGTGGTTCCGGTTTCCCGGGCAAAGTCAATGCGCTGTCAGCCAGGCCGGGTTCCGGATTCACCGCCACCATCATCTGCGGGCCACGCATCAGCGCGACCCGGTCCGGATGTTTATCGTCGACGGGTTCTACCCTGAAGTCCAGCGGCAGCCGGAGATGAACCGTATCGCCATCGCGCCAGCGACGGCTGATTCGCGCAAAAGTCCGCCTTTCCGCCGGAACCGGAACTGACTTTCCATTCACGGAGATTCTGGCCCCCGATTCCACCCAGCCCGGAATCCTCAGACAGAGCGCGAATTCCACGGGATGCGGGACGCGTACGCGAACTTCTACCTCGCCGTCATCGGGATAGCGGGTGGACTGCGAAAGCGTAACCGGAATGCCGTTCGCGTTCCACCGTACCTCCGACGGCGTGTACAGATTGACGTAAATCGAGTTCGCGCTTCGAAAGAAGATATTCAGACCGTAATCCGAGACGGACTGGATCAGAGTGCCCGAGCAGCAGGGCCATTTGCGTTTGTAGTAACCTTTGCGCGCGCCGGACTGATAATCCGAGTAATAGAAATATTCGCCGTCGCCGCCCGGATCTTTCGATGCCAGCAGGGCGTTATAAACGATGCGCTCGAGCCCGTCGCCATAGCGGCTTTCGCCGGTAAAGCGGAGCAGGTAACGAGCCAGTTTCGTGTGCGCCCAGGCGCCGCATGGGGTTTCGAAATGGTCGCGGGTGGCGGTCAGGCTCTCTCCGAGTTTGCCCTCGCCCGGCGTGACGAAAGCCTCTTTGGGCCCCCAACCGCCGGAAGCGAACTGCTGGGTTTGTTCGATCATGTCCCACGCGTTGCGGATCGCGTCGAGATATTTCCGGTCTCCGAGTACTTCGTATGCTTTCGCGGCCGAACTCAGGGCAATCGCGTGACTGTACGCATGCTTGCCGGGAAGCACGTTGCGGTTCTGCGCGAGCGGGTCGAAATATTCCCGATCGAGCAGATAGAGACGCGCCATCTCGAGATACTTCCGATCGCCGGTCACCGCGTAAGTATTGAAAAGGTTTTCGGGGAGAATGTAAGGCTCGTCGTAAGGAGCCTGTTTCGGACTGTCGGGGCCACGATCGTAGGTGTGATCCGGGATATGCCCGCCGGCGCCCCGGATGACCTCCACAAGCACTTCCCTCGCGCTCCGGTCCCCGACCAGCCGGTACGCATCGATCAAGCCTGCTTCGTACTTGTCGAGGATGTAACAGGGCCAGGTGACCGCTGCCTTCTCGCTCGCATAGGGATAGCCATCGGGTCCGAGAGTCGCGGCGTAGCCTTTCACGAGCGCCCGCACCTTTTCGGCGCAGGCGGAATCTTTCGTGGTGCTGTAGTAACGCGACAACCCGGAAATGTACTGGCCGAGCGTGTGGCCGGGGACGAAGCCATCCGCGTCATACCAGCCGCCCATATCCTCACCGGGGGCGGGGAGTCCGGCTCGCTGCCGGTAGACTTTCAGCAACCGGTCGTTATCGAGCGAAAGGAAATGCTCGCGGAGGTGGTCGTACTGGCGCTTGAGTGGGCCGTCCGTAAGGTTCACGTCCGACCAGGAGAACTCCTGCAGCGCGGCCGGACCGGGAGCGGCGCCCCAAAGGGGAGCGGAGCCGGCAACTGCGGCGGTTTTCAGAAAGCTTCTGCGGTTCATCGATACGCCCTTTCGTCCGGATTGCGGAAATGCGCGGAACAGCAAGCCTGATATTATCTCCGCGAGTGAGTGACGAAAGGGTCTACGCGCGTTACTGGATCGAATCGGCGTTCGCGCCGGAGCAGGCGGCCGAGGTTATGGCCGGGGAACAATCCACCGGCACGTTTATCAAGGTGCCCGGCGAGACGGATGAGCTTCGCGAGAGAAATGCCGCGCGAGTCGAACGGATCATCGAGCGCGAGAGCGTCGACAGTCCTTCGCTGCCGGGCGCGGCGAAGCCAAAGTCTTCGCCCGGCGTTTACCGGCGCGCGGAGGTCACGCTCTCGTGGCCGATTTCCAATATGGGGCCTTCGCTGCCGAACCTTGTCGCGACGGTGGCGGGGAACCTGTTCGAACTGAAGCCCTTTTCGGGGCTCAAACTCCTGGATGTGACGTTCTCGCGGGCGTTTCACGACCGGTATCAGGGACCGCAGTTCGGCGTGCCGGGAACGAGACGGTTCTGCGGCGTTCCGGACGGGCCGCTGATCGGCACGATCATCAAGCCGAGCGTTGGCCTGACTCCGGAAGCGACCGCGGCGACGGTGGACGCGCTGGTCGAGGGCGGCATCGATTTCATCAAAGACGACGAACTGCAGGCCGACGGGCCGCATTGTCCGTTTCGGGACCGCCTGCGCGAAGTCATGAAGGTCATTCACCGCCATTCGGACAAGACAGGGCGCAAGGCGATGTACGCGTTCAATATCACCGGCGAAATCGACGAAATGCGGACCCGACTGGACGAGGTGGTTGCCGCCGGCGGAACGTGCGCGATGGTGAGCATGAACAGCATCGGGCTTCCGGCGCTGGTGGCGCTCCGGAGGCAGTCGCAGGTCGCGATTCACGGGCATCGGAACGGATGGGGCATGTATGACCGGTCGCCGGCGATCGGGATGAGCTACATCGCTTATCAGAAATTCTGGCGGCTCGCGGGCGTGGATCATATGCACGTGAACGGCCTGGACAACAAGTTCTGCGAGTCCGACGAGAGCGTGATCGCGTCGGCGAAGGAATGCCTGCGGCCCATGTTTCCCGCGCCGCTGCGAGGCTGCGAAATCATGCCGGTGTTCTCGTCGGGCCAGACGGCGCGGCAGGTGCCGGGCACGTATGCGGCCCTGGGCAGCACGGATCTGATCTTCGCCTGCGGAGGCGGAATTATGGGGCATCCGGACGGCATCGGCGCCGGGGTGCGAAGCCTGCGGCAGGCCTGGGCCGCGGCGGTGGAGGGAATTCCGCTGCCCGAGTATGCGAAAGAGCACCCGGAACTCGACGTGGCGCTCCGCAAGTTCGCCGCATGAGCCTGCTGTTTTCGTATTACGGCGACGATTTCACGGGATCGACGGACGCGCTGGAAGCGCTGGCCGCCAATGGCGTGCGCACGGTCCTGTTCCCTGGGCCGCCCGATGAGCGCCGGCTTGGGCAGTTTGCCGGGTACGCGGCAGTCGGCATTGCCGGGGAGAGTCGCAGCCGCGGTCCCGAGTGGATGAAGCGTGTTCTGCCCGGCGTGTTCGAACGGCTCCGATCGCTGGGCGCGCCGGTCACGCAATACAAAGTCTGTTCGACGTTCGACAGTTCACCCGAAGTCGGAAACATCGGCGTCGCGATGCGGATCGGGAGGGAGGTCTTCGGTTCGCGGTGCGTACCGGTCGCTGTAGCCGCTCCGCATCTGCGCCGGTACGTCCTTTTCGGCAATCTTTTCGCCGCCGGCGGCGAGGCGATTTACCGGATCGACCGGCATCCCACGATGTGCCGGCATCCGGTTACGCCGATGCGCGAGAGCGATCTGCGGCTGCATTTGCGCGAGCAGGCGGACGACTCGTTCGAACTTCTCGACATCCGCGCGCTGACGGGTTCGAATCCCATGGCGGCGCTGGATGACGCACTGTCCGGAGATCCTGCCGCGATCATTTTCGACGGTCTCGACGAGCGGTCGGAACTGGAGACCGGGCGTCTGGTCTGGGCGAGCCGCGCGGAATTTCCGTTCGCCGTGGGCAGTTCGGGACTGACGATGGCGCTGATGCGCCGCTGGCGCGAAGCCGGTCTCATCCCCCAGCAGTTTTCGCCTGCTGAAGCCGAGGCAGCCGACCGCCTGATCGTGATCAGCGGGAGTTGCTCGCCGGTGACGGAAGAGCAGATTCAGCGCGCGCTACAGAATGGTTTCGAAGGATTTCATACGGCCGATGTGAATCGGGACGAGTTACTGCGCGCGGGCCTGGAGTCGCTTTCGCGCGGCAGAAACGTGGCGATTTACTCGGCGCTCGGTCCGAACGACCGGCGTGGGTCGCTGCAGGGAGAGGAACTGGGACGGTATCTCGGGAATCTGCTGCGCGAACTGGTGGTCCGGTCCGGCGTCCGGCGCGCGGTGATCGCGGGCGGCGACACCTCGAGCCACGCCGCGAGCCAGCTCGGCATTCATGCCCTGACGTTCGCCGCAAGCATGGCCCCGGGCGCGCCGCTGTGCCGCGCGCATTCAGACGATTCCCGGATGGACGGTCTGGAACTGGTGCTCAAGGGTGGACAGGTGGGACGGAGCGACTTCTTTGAACAGGTACTGAAAGGACACAGATGAAGACAATCACGTTGCTCGGAGCGGGCGGCAAGATGGGCTGCCGGATCGCCGATAATCTGCGCAAAACGGACTGGGATGTCCGGTATGTCGAAGTGAGCGAGCGCGGGCGCGCGGCGCTGGCCGAACGCGGGCTGGAGGTTCAGCCGGCCGAACAGGCGCTCGCGGGCAGCGACGCCGTGATTCTCGCGCTGCCGGACAACCGCATTCGTCAGGTCACCGCCGCGCTCGATCCGCAGTTCCGGCCAGGAACGATGCTGATCGCGCTGGATATCGCGGCTCCGCTCGCGGGCGATTTGCCGAATCGGGCGGACCTGACCTGGTTCGTGACGCACCCGTGCCACCCCTCCGTTTTCGGCGGCGAGACCGACCCCGTGGCGCAGCAGGATTTCTTCGGGGGCATCGCCGCGAAGCAGAACATCGTGTGTTCTCTGGTGCAGGGTCCGGAAGAAGAGTATGCGGCGGGCGAGCAGATCGCGCGCGAGATCTATGCGCCGGTGGGCGATTCCCATCGCTGTACGGCGGAACAGATGGCGATTCTGGAGCCGGTGCTGTCGGAGACTGTGCTGGGAACGTGTCTCACGATCGTCGGCGAGGCGATGCAGGAGGCCGTGCGCAGAGGAGTACCTGAAGCGGCGGCGCGCGATTTTCTGCTGGGACACCTGAAAGTCGAACTGGGAATCGTCTTCCGGCTGTTCCCCGGCGCCACGTTTTCGGACGGCGCATTGAAGGCGATCGACGACGCGAAGCGCTCGCTGTTCCAACCGGACTGGAAGAAAGTTTTCGAGCGCGAGCAGTGGATGGAGAGCATCCGCCGCATTACCGCGCCCCCGGCGCAGTAAGCGATCTTACTTCGAGGAAGCTCGCGTGTTGTCTCGCGGTGGATCGGCGTCGACGTACTCGATCCACCCGTCCATCATCTCGGTTTCGCTCGCCGCGCCCCATCGCACGGCTTTCGTGGGGTCGGGGTTCAGCGGATTATTCGGCGAGTTATCGAAGTGCCCCATCACCGCGATACGCGTACCTTTGGGAATAAAGATCGGCTTCGCGGTGCGGTAGGTGATCTGCCAGTTGAAGTCGTAGTGGGGAACGGAAAGCAGCGTTTCACGCCGCCCGTCGGGATACGTCACGATCATCTGCATGGCTTTTCCGCGCAGATGCATGTGCGGCGTCAGGCTGGTGATGTAAATGTCCTTATCGAACGTGTGGCATTCGCTGACTTCCTGCTCCGGCGCGCCCGCGGGGATGCGGAACATCTGGTTCGAAAGGTCGATGCGCTTCGCAATCTTCGCCGGCGGCTCTTTCGCGAAAATGAACCCGACGCTCGTTTCATCGAATTCGGGTTTGCCGGTCGTGTGCGAGTAGTGAATCTGGAAGCTCAGATTGGATCCGGCTTTGATCAGGCGCGCGGTGCCGGCGGGATAAACATCCGGCTCACGCCCCGGCAGATAAGACGCGACAAGGTTGCCGAGATCGTGCGATTTGTGGCCCGGCAGCAGACCGTTATCGTCGACTGCGCATCCATCGTTCACTACCTGCGCATCGGGACGAACCCATTCGAGCGTCCCTTCATGGATAACCAGCGACTTCGCGTACGCCTCGGCCGGATCGGGAGTTTTCGCGGGGGCAGCGGATTTCGGCTTCGTTTCCGGATCCGTTACAAAAACGTGCGCGTGATGAACGACTTTTCGATTTCCAGGACGCAGTTCCGCCGAAACCACCCATTTGTCCTCCGTGAAATTGGAGGGCACCGTGATGTAGACGTACTGATCGGGGCCGGAACCTTCCAGCTTCTGTTGGGGAATGGAAACAACGGCGTCGGGCTTGCCAGCCTTCCAGCCGACTTCGACCTTCGGGGCGGGCGGGAGAGCCTTCGGGTCCCCTTCGGGCTTGCCGCCGTCAACCCAGTTCCGGATGGTGGCAATTTCCTCCGCCGAGAGGCTCCAGTCATTCGACCATTTGCCGATATGCGGGTCGGCCTTCCATGGCGGCATTTTGCGCGTGATGACGGCTTCTTTGATTGCCGCGGCCCAGGGGCGCGCGTCGTTGTACGTGAGCAGCGGCATCGGCGCGATGTCGTTCGCGTGGTGGCAGGAAACGCAGTGCTTGTAGAAGATGGGCGCCACGTCGCGCGTGAACGTCGTCTCCGCCGGTGCAATGACCGGAAGCGCCGCGAGAAGGATAAAGCCGAATTGCCGCATCGTGACTCTGGTTATATTGTAGTTTCTTTCGGATCTTCCGCGGAGCGCCGGGCCGAAGCCCGGACCATGCACCGTCAGGCGCGCCCATAGCGGCCGTGGTATTCGGCTCGTGCGACCACGTGCGGGCGCAGCGCTTTTTCCAGCGCCGCCCGCTTTTCGCCTGATTTCAGCTTCAGCGACGGAACATTCAGAGCGAAGAGGCGGAAATAGTAGCGATGCGGGCCTTTGGCGCGCGGAGGACACGGCCCTCCATAATCCGGATGGCCGAAATCGTTCTTTCCGGAAATTCCGACCGATCCCCCGTCGCCTTCAGAGATCGAATGGACGGATGCAGGGATATCCCAAAGAATCCAGTGCGTCCACGTACCGGACGGCGCGTCCGGGTCATCGACGATGAGCGCGAAGCTCTGGGTGCCTTCCGGCGCATCCGACCAGTGGAGCGCCGGCGAGACGTCGTCGCCATCGCAGGTAAACCGCTGCGGGATGGCGCCTCCGTCGGGGAAGCCGGAGACCGTGAGATGGAGAG
>DASZUZ010000238.1:0-5022 GCA_035547415.1 Bryobacteraceae bacterium
TGTCGCAGTATCTGGAGAAACTGCAACCGGGCGGGGCGACGAATTTTCTGGCTGTCGTGAAGCAGTTCCTGAACGAATATCCGCAGCGAGGGCTCGTGATCGTAATCTCCGACTTTCTGGACGAAAACGGCTGCGAAAAAGCGCTTCAATACCTCGCCGATTACGGTAACGAGCTGATGTTGATTCAGCTCTGGACGGACGACGACCGGACGCCGGCGTGGTCCGGCGAATACGACTTCGTGGACGCGGAAAGCTCCGCCCGGCTGCATATTCATGTGGACGCCGAGGCGCGCCGGCGGTACACGGAGGCGTTCGATCAGTTCAGCGCGTCTTTAAAGGCCGTCGCGCTGCGAAACAGCGGGCGATACGCAGGGCTGCCGACTTCCCTGCCCCTCGAAGAAGCCCTCTTTGGAAGTCTGATGAGGTCGCAGAGCATCGCGTAGCCGCCATGGAACTCCTGAACCTCACGCTGACACAGTTTCTGGTTCTGTTCGGGTCGGTTTCCGCGATCTCCGTCGCGCTGTATCTTCTGGACCGTACACGCCGCAAACAGGTCGTTTCCACGCTGCGTTTCTGGGTAACTCCGGGGCTTCCCGCTCCGGTTTCACGACGGCGGCGGATCCAGCAGCCGGTTTCCCTGCTGCTGCAGCTCCTGGGAATGGCGCTGCTGTTGCTTGCGATCGCGGAATTTCAGTTCGGGGGCGCGCTGAACAAGCGCCGGGATCACGTGCTCGTTCTGGACACGAGCGCGTGGATGGCCGCATCCCTGCCGAACCGGACCGACACGACATTGATGGATCTTGCGCGAGCCAATGCTTTGGGATGGTTGCGGGCGGTTCCGCCGTCCGATCGGGTTCTGCTGGTACGGGCCGACGGACTCGCTACGCCGGCGACGTCGTGGGAGATCGACCACCGCAAGGTGGCGCGCGCGATCCTCGAATCCCAGCCCGGCGCGACGGCGCTGAACCTTACTCAGAACCTGGAATTTGCGCGGGAACTGCAGCGCCAGAGCGGCGCTACGTCCGGGGAAATCGTCTATTCCGGGCCGGGCCGGATTTCCGCGAGAGAAGCGAGCAACATGACGCTTCCCTCGCTGCCGTCTTTTCGCGTGCTCGCGGCCGATGACGCAATCGAGAACGCGGGGATCCGTAGCGTCGGGGCGAGGCGTTCGGAGACGGATGCCGGGGCGTGGGATGTGCTGGTCCGTGTCCGGAATTATGGAAAATCCGCGCGGACGGTGAACGTCAGTCTGAACTTCGGAAAGGCGCCTCAGGGTCTGCATCCGATCGAGCTTCCGGCGGGAGCCGAAAAGGAGACGACGTTCACGGTCCACACGCAGGCTGCGGGAATCCTGGAAACGCGGTTATATCCGCGCGACGCGTTCGCGCCGGATAATTACGCGGCGCTGGAACTTCCCAACCAGCGCACTTTGCACGTGGTGGTTTATTCGGATCAGCCGGAACTGCTGCGGCCGGCTCTGGCGTCGGACCCGCGGGTGGTGGCGGAATTCCGATCGAAACAGAACTACACGCCGGTGAACGACGGATTCATCATCCTCGACCGGTTCCGTCCCGAGACACGGCCGCAGGGCAGTTCCTTGTGGATCGACCCACCGTCCGACAAACCGCCGATTCCGATCCGTGAGCGAGTGGAGCATCCCGAAGGTCTGAGGTGGGTTCCCGATCTGCCGCTGACGCAGGGGCTGCGCGCGCGCAATACGCAGATCGAATCGGCTTCGGTGTTCGAGGCGGGACCGGGGATTGTGCGGGTGGCCGAAGTGGACAAGGGTCCGGTGATGGTGGCGCGCGGCAATCTGGTGGTCATCGGGTTCAATCCGTTCGCCGGATCGATGCGCTATGAACTGGCCACGCCTCTGCTGCTGGCCAACACGCTGCGGTTTGTGGCGCCGGATGTCTTCCGGGACGTGGATGTGTCGACGCAGAGCGCGGGGGCGGTGGCCGCTCCGTTCGGGCAGAACGTGGATAAAAATTCGGTCCGGGTGGTGACGGATTCCGGCAAAGCGCTTCCGTTCAATATCCGGGATCGTTCGGTGCAGTTCTTTACGGGAGAGCCGGCGAGGGTTCGCGTGCTCGCGGGCAACGCGGAGCGTGTCTATTCGCTGACCCTTCCGGAACTGTGGGACGCGAAATGGACCCCACCGGCGACGGCACGCCATGGCATTCCGGCGTGGAGCGACTCGATCCGCCGCAACCGGACCATCTGGCCGTTTCTGGCCGCGCTCGGAACCGGGCTGCTGGTTGCCGAGTGGCTCCTCTATGGAAGCGCATCCACACGCCTCCACATCGTCAGGAGAGCGGCATGACGTTCGAACGGATGTGGGCTCTTCTGCTCCTCCCGCTGCCCTTTGCATGGCTCGCGTGGGAATGGCGGCGTCAATCGCGGCGCGCGCACCTGCTTCTGAAGACCGCGATGATTCTCGCGGTGGTGCTGGCGATCGCCGAGCCGGTGATGGAAATTCGCGATCGCAAGGTTGCCCTCGCCGCGCTGGTGGATACATCGGCCAGCATCACGCCCGAGGATCTCGCCCATGAAGGCTCCCTGCTCCGGCAGATTAACGGGAACCGGGGCGCGAACCGTCTCGATGTGATTCCTTTTGCCCGAACGCCCCGCTCGCTCGGAGCCGAGGAGGCCGGGTTTCACCTCGCGCGCACGGCTGGAACCGACGGACGCGGCACCAATCTGGAATCACCCATCCGCGAGGCGCTGGCGTCGCTTCCGGCGGGCATGATCCACCGGGTGGTGCTGATCAGCGACGGCAACGAGAACGACGGCGCGGCAACGCGGGCGGCGTGGCAGGCGCAACAACTTGGCGTGCCTGTCGACACCATTGCGCTGGCGGGGCGTACGCAGCCGCAGTTGCAGACGCAGGCCGTCGGCATTCCGGGAACGGTATTTACCGGCGAACATTTCCCGGTGGATCTCACGATTTATTCGCCGAAAGCCACGGCAGCCACGGTGGAACTGGCGGCGGAAGGCAAGCCGATCGGAGCCCATCAGATCCAACTCGAAAAGGGTGAAAACCGGGTTCGCGTCCGGACGAGCCTCAACGCCGCCGGGGCGATCGATCTGAGCGGGAAGGTGCAGGCGGCAGGAATGGGCGAATCGCGCTTCGAAAATGCCGTTTCCGTGCGGCGGCCGAAGGTAGCCTGGGTTTCCGAAGACCCCGCCGGGACCGAGGAGCACATCGTCAGCGTGCTGGCCGCGAACCGCTTCGATTTCGCCGCCTCGAAAACCCTTCCCGAAAATCTGGATGACACTCAGATTGTCGTGTTCAACAACGACAACATGGAGAACATCAAACCGGCCGACAAGCAGCGCCTCGAAGAGTTCGTGCAGCGCGGCGGGGGAGCGCTCTGGATTGCGGGCGAACATAACGTCTACGTCGATCATCAGGGCGCACCCGAGGATCCGCTGGCGCGCACGTTCCCCGCGAAGCTGGCCCCGCCGCGATCGCCCGAGGGGACCGCGGTGGTGCTGATCATCGACAAGTCATCGTCGATGGAGGGGAAAAAGATCGAACTCGCGCGGGTCGCGGCAATCGGCGTCGTCGATAATCTGAAGCCCGAGGATCGGGTCGGCGTGCTGATGTTCGACAATTCGTTTCAATGGGCGGTGCCGCTTCGCAAGGCGGAAGACAAATCGCTCATCAAGCGCCTGATTTCCGGGATTACGCCGGATGGCGGGACACAGATCGCGCCCGCTCTGAACGAGGCCTATCGCCGCATTGTTCCGCTCACTTCCACGTATAAGCACATCGTGCTTCTGACGGATGGTATTTCGGAAGAAGGCGACAGCATCAATCTTTCGAAGGAAGCAGCGAATAATCGGGTCACGATCTCCACCGTCGGGCTGGGACAGGATGTCAATCGCACTTATCTGGAGCGCATCGCGAGCTTCGCGAAAGGCAAGTCGTATTTCCTCAACGAGCCGACCGGCCTCGAACAGATCCTGCTCAAAGATGTGAAGGAGCACACCGGCACGACGGCCATCGAAAAGCCGATCAAAGCGGTGGTCAAGCATCCTTCGGATCTGCTGGACAGAGTGGATGTCGCGAGCGCTCCGAACCTCTCGGGATATGTCCGGTTTGACGCGCGCCCCACCGCGGACGAGATTCTGGAAGTGGACGAGAAGGATCCTCTTCTGACGCGCTGGCAATACGGACTGGGCCGCGCCGCGGTCTTCGCCTCGGACGCGAAAAGCCGTTGGGCGGCAAGCTGGGTCGGCTGGAACGGGTTTGACCGTTTGTGGACGAATATTTTCCGCGATCTGCTTCCTCACGGGAGCGAAAGCGAGGCAGTCGCCCGTTACGACGCCGCGAATGAAGAACTCCTGGTCGAATACCATCTTTCGGATCAGGCGGCAGAACCCGCGACTGCGCCGGAACTCTATGCGATCGGTCCCGGGGACTTCCGGAAACCGCTCGAGTTGACCCGCGTGTCTCCGGGCACATACCGGGGCCGCGTGCGCATTGGCGGGCTCGAAGGTCTTTTCCGTATCCGCCCGCTGAACGAAACCCGCGCATTTCCGGAGGTTGGACTCTATCGACAGGAATCCGAGCTTTCGGATTACGGGTCGAACGAAACACTTTTGAAATCGATTGCGCAGTCGACCGGCGGGAGATTCAATCCTCGCGTCGCGCAGCTTTTCGACTCGCGCGGGCAGTATGTCGACTCGACCATGCGCCTGTGGCCGGGGCTGCTGGGCATCGCGATTCTGCTGAACCTGATTGAACTGGCGCTGCGCAAATGGCGCGGGATTGTCGAAACGCTTCACCGGCCCGAAACAAGTTCCACGCGGCTGGCCGCGGATTAAAACATCCAGGCACCATCCCTTCCATCCAAATTTTGAATTGGACCCACTCCGCCGTGGAGCCCTACACTACGGTTTTAACGGTAGAGGCCAATGATGATCACTATGGGGGAAAGTACGGGAAGCCAGGTTGCTTTACTGCACCGAATCAGCAGTATTGTGAGTTCCGACCAGGATCTGGAATCGATCCTC
>DASZUZ010000239.1:0-2870 GCA_035547415.1 Bryobacteraceae bacterium
CCGTCAACCAGCGTCACGTGCGCGCCGTACGCCTTGCATTCGATGAAGTTCGACTGCGGCACATCCTGCGGCATGAAGAGGTAAGCCTCGATTCCGGCGGCGGCGGCATATGCGGCCAGGGCGCTGGCGGCGTTTCCGGCCGAGGGGATGGCTATCTTCCCGATCCCGAGTTCCACGCACATCGAGACGGCGCAGGAAAGTCCGCGCGCCTTGAAAGAGCCGGTCGGGTTCAGTCCCTCGTCTTTAATAAGAAGGTCGGAGGCGCCGATGCGCGCTCCGGTCCGGCGCGCCGGAATGAGCGGCGTCATGCCCTCGCCCAATGAGATAATCGAGGATTCGCGCTGAACGGGAAGCGCCGGGGCGTAGCGCCACATGGAACTGACCGCCGTGGTCAGGGCGTCACGGGACCATGTGGAGCGCAGGTGATCGAGGTCGTAACGGACCAGAAGGGGTCCGCCGCACTCGCACAGGTTCCAGGTTTTTCCGGCTTCGTATTTTCGGGTGCACACGCTGCACTCCAGGTTCGTCACTGTTTTTTGGGACATGAGGAGAACTCTCCATCTTATCGGGCTGTCCGCGCTGGCTCTGCCGGTGTGGGCAGGCGAATACGCCGTGCTGGCGAACGGGTTTCAGTTGCACGCCGACCGGCATGAAGCGATCGGCGCAAACATCCGGCTTTACGATGGCGGCGGATTCATTGAGATCCCAGCGGCCTCGATTACCCGATTCGACGCCGAAGAGGTCACTCCGGCGGTCACGCCGACCTCAACGCCACTGACAACCGCGACGTCGCCACAGCCGGAACCGGCAAAAGTACTTACTCCTATGGAACTCGCGGCTGCTGCCGCGAAGAAGTATTCCCTGCCCGAATCCTTCGTCCGCAGTGTCATGAAGACGGAATCCGGTTTCCGGAAAGACGCCGTTTCTCCGAAGGGTGCCCTGGGGCTGATGCAACTCATGCCGGAGACGGCGAAACAGATGGGAATTGACGCCGCGAATCCGAAAGAGAACGCCGAAGGCGGCGCGGAATATCTCCGCGAACTTCTGGCCAGGTATCAGAACGATCCCGATCAGGTCCTGCTGGCTCTGGCTGCGTATAATGCCGGCCCGGGGGCGGTGGAGCGTTATCACGGCGTGCCGCCTTACCGGGAGACGCGGGATTACATTCTCCGGGTGCTCAGGAACTGGGACCGGAAGGAAACGACCAAATAGCCGAAACCTTTGTAACAATTCAGCATCCAAGAGTCCGTATGATTCTCCAGGCTGCTGGGGCGAGTTGCGGCTTCGGCTATATACCTGCATTCGCGTCATCCGCGAACGCGTGGGAAAATGGGAAATCGCGCAAGATGGCCACGGAAAGCTTTCCACTAGCAGCAGCGGCCGACGTTCCGGAGGAAGTACGAGCCGAACTGGAACTGGTAAACCGCGCAAGAGAGGGAGACGCGGCAGCGTTCTCCACCCTGATCCGGCAGTACGAAGGCAAGATCTTCCGACTCGCGATGAACATTACGCAGAATCGCGAAGACGCCGAAGACGTGCTGCAGGAATCATTCCTCAAAGCTTACGAGCACCTCGATCAGTTCCAGGGGAACTCAAAGTTCTACACATGGATTGTCCGGATCGCGGTGAATCAGGCGCTGATGAAACTGCGCAAGCGGAAGAGCGACCGTTCCGTCTCGCTGGACGAGCAGATCGATACCGGCGAGGACACGGTCGTGCGCGAGATCGCCGCATGGGATCCCGACCCCGAACAACGCTTTTCCCAGGAAGAGCTGCACACGATTCTGACGGAAGCGATTGACGGCCTCGCGCCGCTCTATCGCACTGTCTTCACGCTGCGCGATGTGGACGGGCTTTCGACGGAGGAAACCGCCGAAGCGCTCGACCTGAGCATTCCGGCCGTCAAAAGCCGGCTGCTGCGCGCGCGGCTGCAACTCCGGGACAAGCTGACGCGTTTCTTCAAGCGCAAAGGAGACGACGCCTTTGCTTACATGTAAGGAGTTCCTCGCGGAACTCTCGGATTTTCTCGACGAAAAGACCGACGCGGAGATTCGCGCAAAACTCGAGCGCCATATCGCCGAATGCCCGAACTGCTGGGTCATCTGCGATACGACGAAGAAGACCATCATGGTTTATAAGGGCATGAAGACCTGCTCGATTCCGGACGACGTGCACTCCCGGCTAATGGCCGCAGTGGAGCGGAAGATGGCCGCGAAGAAGGCCTGAGCGGGTTTCGGGACAATGTCCGGGTTTGATAACGAACTCGAGCACATTGTCACCGAACTGAACCGGGCGGCGCATAAACCTCCGGCGGGCTTCTCCGCTGAGAAGCTGTCGCCGCATCCGTCAGGCGGACTCGAGCACCTGCTCTCCTTCGCGGCGGAGCGGAACGCATCCGACATACTGCTGGTGGCCGACGCGCCCGCTACGCTCCGGGTGAGCGGGATGCTCTGCAGTTCCGGCGCGGCACCTCTCTCCGAAGAAGACATTCAGAATCTGCTGATGACGGCGCTCACGCCGGAACAGCAGGGCGAACTGCGCAGAAGAAAGACGCTCGACCTCAGTTTCGTTCGCTCCAACGGGGTGCGATGCCGCGCCAATCTCCACTATCAGCGGGGTACCATGGCGGCGTCGATCCGACTGCTTCCTGCCCGCGTGCCGTCGCTTGAATCGCTGCATCTTCCCCCTGTGCTGGCGCGCTTCACGGAACGCCGCCAGGGCCTGGTGCTCGTCACCGGGCCGACGGGATGCGGCAAGACTTCCACTCTCGCCTCCCTGATCGAACTGATCAACCGGCGCAGCCGGTTCCATATCGTGACGATCGAAGATCCGATCGAGTATCAGTATGTGAATGCGCAGTCGATTGTCGA
>DASZUZ010000240.1:0-3139 GCA_035547415.1 Bryobacteraceae bacterium
GGATAACGCCGCTGGCAGCCACGGCGGTAGCGGTGACGGCTGCCGTCCGCGCGGGTCCGAAGGCCACAGCGGCGGCTTCCATCGGTTTGCCGGCGCGCGCGCTGTAGACGACATGGGTGGGCAGATCGGAGAAGTGCAGCAAGGGGCCTGAATTCATAGCGATCATTCGGTCGACGCAGTTCTTGAGTTCGCGAATGTTGCCGGGCCAGTCGTAACCGAGGAGCGCTTCCATCGCATCGTTGGTGAGCACGTATCGCCTGTCAGCGGTGGCCAGAAAGCGTTCGATCAGCAGAGGAATGTCTTCTTTGCGCTCCCGCAGCGGAGGCAACGTCAGCCGGATCACGTTCAGGCGGTGAAACAGATCGTCCCGAAAGCGACCCGCGGCGGCTTCGCGCTGCAGGTTGCGGTGGGTCGCCGCAACGATCCGGACCTCGATACGAATTCTCTGGAGCGAGCCGACCGGCCGGAATTCGCGTTCCTGCAGAACGCGCAGCAGCTTCACCTGAAGTTCCAGGGGAAGATCTCCGATTTCGTCGAAGAATGCGGTACCGCCGTTCGCCACGTCGAGCAGGCCCTTCTTGGCTTCGCCCGCTCCGGTAAATGCATTCCTGGTATGCCCGAAGAGTTCGCTCTCCATCAGGGGGCCGACGAGCGAGCCGCAGTCAATCGGAACAAACTGCCCTCGCGGATGCGCGTTGAACAGGGCTCGCGCCGCCACCTCTTTCCCGGTACCACTCTCGCCCTGAATCAGCACCGGTGTTCGGCTCGGGGCAATCTTTTCGATCTGGGTTCGAAGCTGGACGATGCGAGGCGAACGGCCAACAAATCCCGTGGGCAGTTCTTCTCCCGGAAACTTCATCTCAGAAGAAGTGTGGGAAGGCGGGGAAATTCTCAGCCAATGAGGAAGGGCCCTATCGCTCGGTGAGCCGGACAAGACGATTGGCGGCCACGTCGCGCCACGTCTGCACCTCGCCGGATGGCCAGCGCACTTCGA
The DNA here is from genome assembly GCA_035547415.1 of Bryobacteraceae bacterium. Lineage (GTDB taxonomy): Bacteria > Acidobacteriota > Terriglobia > Bryobacterales > Bryobacteraceae > BOG-234. The sequence goes on from DASZUZ010000240.1 coordinate 995, forward strand.
TGCGATCCACCTTGTCCACCTTGCTGAGGCCGAAGTGGAGGGTGAGCGAGTTCTGCGAGTAATAACTTCCGCCGCTGATGACGTCGGCTATCTGTTTTCGGCCCCCGGCTTCAATCGTGCATCGCGCCCCGATCGCGCTGCGATTCGACTTCGTTCCCGTAAGCGCAATCGAGATCGAATTCTGCCGCCGGCCAACGTTTTTAAGAAGCGTGGGACGCTCGTTCATATTAACGATAACGACTTCCGGCCGTCCGTCTCCGTCGAGGTCGCCGATCGCCAGCCCTCGCGACGGCCGCATGGGGCCGAACCCCGGCCCGGCAGCCTCCGTGATATCGGAGAACCGCCCGTTGCCCAGATTCCGGTAAAGGAGCGTCTTCTGCCGATACGTTTCGCCGATCGGGGAGCGGTCGATTTCGGGATAGACATGCCCGTTCGCCATGATCAGATCCGGCCAGCCGTCCTCATCGATATCGAGGAAAGCGGTTCCCCAGCCGAGGAGCTGATTTCTGCCAAGACCCGCCTGCTCGGAAACATCTTCGAAGAACCGGCCGTCCTCGTTTCGATAGAGCGAGGGCCGGTCGCCTGAAAAGTTCGTCTTGGCGATGTCGAGGAAGCCATTGCCGTCGTAATCGGCGACGGCGATTCCCATTCCCGCCTGCAGTTTTCCATCGGCGTTGTATGCGACACCGGCTGAATCGCCGCGCTCCTCGAAGGTTCCGTCGTGCCGGTTCCGATAAAGCAGACTCGGGGTCTGATCGCAGGCGACGTAAAGGTCGGGCCAGCCGTCGTTGTCGAAGTCCGCGGTGACCACGCCCAGCCCATAGCGGCCGCCAGGGGCCAGTATCCCGGCCTTCTCCGAAACATCGGTAAAGGTCCCGTCGTGATTGTTGCGGTAGAGCGCGTTATGGCCGGTTGGCAGGCCATGCGGCCCGCACCAGACTGCCAGCCCCTTCCACTCGCAGTTGCGGCTGCTGCCGGGCCGCGGGGTGTTGCTCAGGTCGAGGTCGACGTAGTTGGCGACGAATATATCGAGATAGCCGTCGCGGTCATAGTCGAGAAAGGCGCAGCCGGATCCCCAGCGTGTCCCCGTGACGGGAAGGTGCGCCGATTCGGTGATGTCGGAGAATCTTCCATTTCCCACATTTCGATACAGACTGTTACGGCCGTAGTAGGTCACCAGGAGATCCGGGCGACCGTCGTTATCGAAATCGCCGACGCAGGCGGCCTGCGCCCATCCGGTCCGGGTCAGCCCTGCCTGCGCGCCCACTTCGGTAAAGTGACCTTTTCCGTCGTTTCGGTAAAGTTGCGAGCGGACCGGCGGACCGGACGGCTCGAGCATCGTCCCGTTGGCAATAAAGATATCGTTAGCGCCATCGCCGTTGTAATCAAGGATTGCAACGCCGGTACCCGTGCTTTCGAGAATGGAATCCTTCTTTTCTTTTCCTCCGAACGTATTCGCTACGGTGAGCCCGGATTCGGCGGCGATATCGATGAATCGGAAGTCGTTCGGCTGCTCCGCGGCGGTCACAAGCAAGGCTGCGCAGCAGGCCGCGAAGAGGGAAATCCAACGACTCATCGCGGGCCATTATAGCGCCCGAAATTGCCGTCGCGCTGAATACGCTTACGTGGAGTTAACTCTTCCAGATCTCATAACTTGCGAGGTGGCTTCGAGAGAGAGGAAAACGTTTAGCTTTTGGGGGCAAAACTATTGATTCCGGCCTCCGATTGGTGATAACATCCATCCCAGTCCGTCCTGCCCAGGGGCAGGAGAGGGGGATAAATGTATCGGTACCTCCAGGGCTTACGCATTGCCCTGTTAGCTCTCGTTTGTGCGTGCGCAATGTTTGCGCAACGCGATCTTGGAACTCTGACCGGAACCGTTACCGACAGTACTGGCGGCGTTGTCGCAAACGCCAAAGTTACTGTGACTGAACAAGGTACGGGTGTGGTCTACGAACTCACCACGAATAACGCTGGTGAATTTACCCGTCCGGCGCTGAAGCCATCGACTTACAACATCAGCGTCAGCGCGGCAGGTTTTAAAACATCGCAGCAGAAGGACATCGTCCTGAAGGCGGGCGACCGCACCGGCGTCAACATCACGCTGACCATCGGCGATGTCGGTCAGACCGTTGAAGTCACGGC